>DATNRD010000149.1:0-3154 GCA_036703665.1 Candidatus Obscuribacterales bacterium | reverse complement strand
TGCGCCTGACCGCCCGGGAGGCGCCTCATCACCGACCGCTGCAGTTCGGGTAGCACCCTGGCCAGCTGTGGGTCCAGCTTCCACAGATTGTCGGTCAGTATGTTGCTGGCTTGTCCCGCGCCCCATGCCTGCAAGACGAGCAGCGCCAGCGGCCAGGAAGGAGCCTGGCTGGCGTCCTCTTTCCAGTTTCGGCTGGCCATGCGCAGCCAGGGCATCTCTGGATCGCCGGTAACCGGGAACAAGCGGAAGCTCGTGGATAGATCGCTCCACTGTCCGGAGTCCTCCAGGTCGAATATTGACGTCGCGCCGAGCTTGACCGGCTTTTGCTTGCGAATGGCCAGCATCAGCTTGGTGCGGAAGAAGGGCTCGGACAGCGAGCTTAACGCTACATCCACATCTTTGCCGTCCAGCTTGAAGACCGGCTTGTACTCGCTGGCTGATATGGTCTTGTCCTGCCAGGCGGCCAATGGGGAGCCCAGCAGCGACCAGGCCCGCATCAGTTTTTCCCAGACTTCGTACCCGGGTTTGCCGCCGACCTTTGCTAGATCGAGGCAACGAAACAGGAGCACGGAGCGCCGGAAATTGTTGCCCACGCCGCCGCGAGTGCCGAAGGTGACGTCGCTCAGCGGGTATGCCATCCTCGACAGCCATTCCCGGCATCTGTAAAAGTCGCGCAGCAAAGCGCTGGAGTTGTACCAGCCCTGCCCCTGGTAGGCCGAGAAGTCTTCTTCGCGATCGAAAATGGCCGAGGTCGCCTTCTTGCCGGCTGTAATTGCGTCCAGGTCGGCGCTCACCAGGGCGGTAACCCGCCCGATCTGCGGTGGCGCAAAAGATGAATCGAGCAGCTTTACGGCCACGGTCAGGAAAGCAATATTCCGTTCTATATCGTCGCGCACCGCCGAATCGTCAGCCTGGCGATAGTCGGCAAGGGAGGTCTCGAGCATCGCCTTGAGCAGGGCAGCCAGCTCAGGCACCAGGTGCTCTTCTATGGCTGTTGCCAGAGCGCGGTTGGTGAAGGCGAAGTACGGATGCACGATACTGTCGGCGGTGACAAAGTTGGATTTGCCGCGCAGGCGGTTTTCTCGATAAACCTCGGCCAGGTCCCTGTATGCGGTGTTGGCCAGCACGACGAAGTAGTTTTGCCCCAGCATCTGCACGCCGCGCGCCCCCAGGCCGGGGATTCTTATGCCCTGCAGGGGCACCGGCTGAAGGAAGGTGTACGGGATATCGACACGGGTGATCAGTTGCTCGAGGGTGATGTCCTTCTTTTGCAGCCTGATTGGCCCCTGCTGCGGCGGCGGAGCCAGTCCGAAGGGATTGATGTCGATCGATCCCGAAAGCGCTGCCGGCACCAGAGTGACCGCGGCGGTCGCTGAGGTCGCCAGGAGCGCTGTGATCTTTCGTCGGTTCAGGGGCATGAACGGTTAACCAACCTGATTGAGAGCAACGTAGCGGGCCATATGGATGCCCGGAAGGCGGGCGAGCTCCGCCACCAGCGGTGGCGGCAGAGGGTCGTCCAGCGTCATCACCATGACCGCCTCCTGTCGCACGCCGCGCCTGCCCACGGACATGGTGCTTATGTTGATGTCGTTGGTGCCGAGCACGCTGGCCACCTTGGCCACCATACCCGGCTGGTCGCGGTGAGCCGTAAAGAGCATGTAGCGAGCCGGGGTGAGGTTAATCGGGAAATCGTTGAGCTTTGTGACGATTGGCTCGTCATGGGGCAGCACCGTGCCGGAGACGGTGGCAGTGCCCTGGTCCGTCGAGACTATGACGGAGACCTCGTCGCGGTAGTGCTCGGCCTCCTCGAACTTGCTCTCGCGCACCTGAATGCCGTGGTTGCGCGCCACCAGGTGCGCGTTCACGTAGGTCACCCCCTCCACCCGGCTGGAAAAGAGCCCGCGCAGCGCCGCCACCCCCAGCGGTGCCGTGTCCTTTTCAGCCAGCAGTCCGCAGGCGACAATCTCCACCTCCCTGACGGTGCCTTCGGACAGCTCGCCCGCGATAGCGCCCATCGCCTCGGTCAACCACAGGTACTTCCCCAATGCCTTGAGCACCTCCTGGCGCATGAACGGCAGGTTGACGGGGCTCCTGGGCATGCCGCCGGTAAGGCAGTCCCGGAGCTGCTCGGCCAGGTCGATGGCCACGTTGAACTGAGCCTCTATGGTGGAGGCCCCCAGGTGCGGCGTCAGCACCACCCGGTCGGAGAGCTCCAGCAGCGGTGAATCGCCGGGCGGCTCGCTTGCGAAGACGTCCAGTGCAGCGCCGGCTACGCGCCCCTCTTTGATCGCCTTAGCGAGCGCGGCTTCGTCGATTATGCCACCACGGGCGGTATTGATGATGCGGACGCCGGGCTTGATGCGCGAGAGCACGGATGCGCTCACGAGGTTGGTGGTCTCGCGCGTCTTGGGCGTGTGGATGGTGATGAAATCGGCCCGGCGCCAGATCTCCTCCAGCGCCACCGCCTGCATGTTGAGCTGGGCGGCGCGATCGGCTGACACGAAGGGGTCGTGCACCAGGATCTTCATTCCCATTGCCTGGGCCGCCTGCGCCACGCGCATGCCGATTTTCCCCAGACCGATGACGCCCAGGGTCTTGTTGAACAGCTCCGATCCGATAAAGCGGTTTCGCTCCCAGCGCCCGGCTTTTACCGAGGAGTCGGCGCTAGGGACCATGCGCGCCAGCGCCAGCATGAGCGCCAGCGTGTGCTCGGCAGCCGATGCGGTGTTGCCCTCCGGGGAATTCACGACCAGGACGCCCGCCTCGGTAGCCGCCTGAATATCGATGTTGTCCACGCCCACGCCGGCCCGGCCTACGACCTTTAGCTTCTTGCCCGCTCTTATCACCTCGGCAGTGACCCGTGTCCGGCTGCGTACCAGGAGCGCGTCGTAATCGCCTATCGACTCGGCCAGCTCTGCTGCGCTTATCTCGGGGCGGTAGACGACATCGACTGCCTGATTCAGTATGTCGATGCCTTCCTGGCTAATCTCGTCGGCAATTAATATCTTCACCATCGTCGGCTTATCGCACCCCCGCCCACATTTTCCTCTTGATCAGGCAACTGGTGAGGTTGGAACATTTAAATGTTTGGCCGGCGACGGAGCATCGTTAACACAGCGTACAGCGAGGCAAGAGCCGCGAGGAGCGGGTCGCC
>DATNRD010000148.1:0-4518 GCA_036703665.1 Candidatus Obscuribacterales bacterium | reverse complement strand
CATCTCCAATTTCGCCGAAATCAACTTCGCCCGCTCGCTTGGAGTAGAGACGATCATTGTCGACCACCACAGCATGCCGGAGATGCTTCCTCCTGCTGTTGCGATTCTGCACCCCAAGCTGCTTGCGGACGGCCACCCGCTCGGCAATCTTTCCGGTGTCGGGGTCGCTTTCAAGCTCTGCGAAGCGCTGCTTATGGACAAGGGCATGCCAGAGCAGGCGCTCGATCTTTTAGATTTCGTGACGCTGGGCCTGATTGCCGACATGGTCCCCTTGCTGGGTGAGAATCGCTACCTGGTTCAACTCGGCTTGCCCCGTCTGGCGGAGTCGAAGCGACCCGGCGTTCAGGCGCTGCTCGCCCGGGCAAAAGGCTCCAACGGCAGCGACCTCGTGGGGTTCGGTCTGGCGCCGAGGATCAACGCCGCCGGTAGGCTGTCTGACGCCAACCTGGCCCTTGAGCTGATGGTGACCGAGGATGCTGCTGTTGCCGAGCGACTGGCCAGGCAGCTGGAGCTGGAGAACGCCCGTCGCCAGGAGCTGTGCGAGAAGATCGCCCTGGAGGCGGACCAGATGACCTGCCAGAAAAAGGCTCCCGGCGACCGTGGAGTCGTCCTTTACAAGGAGGGGTGGCATCACGGGGTCGTGGGTATCGTCGCATCACGCCTGGTGGAGAAGCACCACTGTGCCGTCTTCATAGGCGAGCTCGATGCCGAGGAGCGTGTCATAAAGGGGTCCGCTCGCGGAATTGAAGGGCTTGATCTCTACGAGGTTCTAAAGGCCAACGAGCACCTGCTTATCAAGTGGGGTGGACACAAGATGGCAGCCGGCTTCAGTCTCGAGCTGGATAAGGCCGAGGCTTTCTCGCGTGCCATCACACAAACCTGCAACACGATGCTGGCAGCAGGCTCGTCTGGTCCGAGCCTTGAGATCGATGCGTGCGTCAGCCCGGCGGAAGTGTCACTGGGGCTGGCCAGGCAAATAGAGCGGCTGGCGCCGTTCGGCATGTCGAACCGCAAGCCGGTTCTAGTGCTGCCTGGGCTTTTCTGCCAGGCGACCAGGCTCCTGGGCAAGGAGGGCAAGCACAGCCGGATCACGCTCTGTGACAGTCTGGAGGGCAGGACGTTTGAGGCAGTTCTCTGGAACAGCAGGGGCAAGGTGCCCGTTGAAGGCAGCAAGATTGACGTGGCGTTCACGCCGGAGCTAAATGCCTACAACGGGCAGGAGCGGCTGCAGCTCGTTCTGGCTGACTGGCGGCGCTGCGATGCGTCGCCGGCCGGGCAGGCGGCTCCGGCGGCAGTAGCCGACGACCACCCGCCCATAGCCGCTGCTGCCCCGGTGGAAACGCCGCTGGCGCAATCGCCGGAGGCGCCTGCCAGTGCAGCCCCGGGAGCACAGGCTTCTGGTAGGCAAGATGCCGGTGCCACCAGGGCTGGAACGGCGAGCCCGGCTCCCGTCCGCGCGACTGCATCCGAGCTGCCCGACCGCGCGCAGTCCCAGGTTCAAAGACCGGTGCTGGCCACGGGACAGGTATGGAAGGATCTTCGCAACCACGAAACGCCGCTGGGGGTCTTGTCTGCGGCTGTGAGCAAGCTCGGTGCGCGAGTGAGCATTTTTGCCGAACTGCAAGAGCGGGCTTGTGGTGTGGAATTTCTCGATCGCACCAGCATTGCTGCAACGGCGCACCTGCTCGTATGGCAGTACCCGCCGAGCGCGCAGGTTTTCCAGAACCTGGTGGCGCGCACGCAGGCAAAGAACATCTACCTGGTCGGAGGCGCCCGGGCAGACGAGCAGGACGCCGCTGGGTTCTTGAAGAGGCTGCTTGCGGTTGTTCGCTTCGCCGTCAATCAGCGCGAGGGCAAGGCTGAGGGTGAGAAGGTTGCTGCTGCGCTGGGCACGACCAAGGTCGCTGTCGCGCTGGGACTGACGCTGCTGCGCAAAATCAATGTCATAGACTGGTTTGCAGAAGACGGGTTGCTTTATCTTGATATCCTCGACCAGCCGCAGGGGCGGATGGAGGACCTGCCGGAGTTCAGGCAGCTGGCCGGCTCGCTCAAGGAGATATACGAGTTCAGGCAGTGGTGTTCGGCGTCACGGCTGAAGGATATACAATTACTCGTTGTGCCCAACCATGTTGAACTGGCTCGAGTGAGCGAGCCTTCAAGGAGGCAAGATGAGCTCTACGCAGCCGAGGACCCGACAGTTGACCGACGAGATAATCCGCTTTACCCGATTGCCTCTGACGCCGGAGCAGTCTGAATGGCTGAAGGGCACAATCAGGGACATTCCTGACTTTCCCAAGCCCGGAATTGTTTTCAAGGATCTGACCACGCTTCTTAGAAACCCGGACGCGTTCAGGTTTGTCGTCGATGCCCTGTCGGAGAAGTACAGTGAGGCGCGCCCGAATTATGTGGCGGCCATCGAAGCTCGCGGTTTCATCCTCGGCCCGTCCATTGCTCATCGTCTCGGTGCTGGATTTGTGCCGATCCGCAAGCCTGGCAAGCTCCCGCATATCGTCGAAAGGGAATCGTATTCCCTGGAATACGGCACGGACTCCATCGAAATTCATAACGATGCAATCGAAAAGGCCAGCCGCGTCGTGCTGATAGACGATCTTCTCGCCACGGGAGGAACAGCCCTGGCTGCCTATCGTCTGTTGTCGAGACTGGGGGCGCAGGTGCTTGGCATAGGGTTCGTGGTCGAGCTGGCGTTCCTGGGCGGGCGCAGCAAGCTGCCGCCGGAGGTGGATGTCTTCTCGCTCATTTCATACGACTGACCACTTCGGCTTTGTGTCGATGAGGAGGTAAGTATTTGGCCAGCACAGGTACTCTGATCACCGAGTTGTCATCCTTCACCCCTCGAGCACCGCGACAGAGGTGAAGGATCTCCTTGTGCAGGCACGAGATCCTTGGCGCGGTGCGCTCAGGATGACAGTTGTGAGGCGGGCGACCTATTGTGGCCGAGTAGTTAAATGAGGAGGGACATGCGCGATGACGCTGCCGGTAGCAATCGACCTCGATCCACGGTACCATGGGCGCCTCGTTGAAGTAGAGACACCGAAGTCCATGCCGGAATACTGGCAGGGAACGCCGGTGGAAAAGCTCATCCTGGCGCAGAATTTCAAGAAGCCCATCGATGCCGCGGGCAAGCCGGAGCTGCTGATTGTGACCTGCATCGAGTTCCGTTACGCTCTGCCCGTCCCGAGTATGTATTCGTACGTCATCCGTCGCGCCAGCGGAAGGCTGATCGGCTCCGAGTTCAGTCTCGCTTATGTCCTGTCCAAGGGTGTCGAGCACGTCGTCATGATTGGGCACAACGACTGCGGAATGACCAAAGTGCCTGAGGCCGCGCCGGCGATGATCGATGCGCTGGTGCGCGAGGGATGGCACCGCGACCGCGCTGAAGAATTTATCAAGTATCAGGCCGGCCGGTACACCATGGATGATGAGCTGACCGCTCTGGAGCGAGAGTACGTGAGGCTTCGGCGGCTTTTCAAACGAGTGCACCTGGCGCCGCTTTTCGTCTGCCTGGCCGACCAGAAACTCTACATTCCCAAATGGTTCCACGATCGCATGACAGGCGCCCGCGCAGTCGAGGATGAAACCCGCGGCGCAACAGTCGCTGACGAGGAGCTGCTTACGTTAATGTAGCGCAACGCGAGCGCTTCGCCAACCGCCTCTATGCGTAGCTTCCATCGGCGGCCCGGATGCTGATTTCTCCGGCGTGCAAAGTAATGCGCTTGCCGTCGCGAGTTTCCACTATTAGCCCGCCCGTATCCGAGAGGTCGACGGCAGTGCCCTCAATTGTCGATCCGCTGGACGCGGCTCGGATTTCTCTGCCCAGGGTGACCGAGAACTGCTTCCATCCCTCGATGACCTCCGCCGAGTTGCCGGATTCCAGCCGGTCGTATTCTTGTTCCAGGAACAGTGCGAGAAAGGCCAGAAGCTGGTTGGGATCCACCGGCTGCTGTGTGCACCTTTCCAACCACTCGACCCGATCTCTCAACTCTTCCGGAATTTCGGAGGGGCTCATGCGCAGGTTAATCCCCACTCCCAGAATCAATGGGGCAGGAAGGTCACCGGATGCGGTGCCCGAGGCGGCGCAAGCGGGCATCTCAGCCAGTATGCCACCCAACTTTTTCCCTTCGATGACGAGATCGTTCACCCACTTCAAGCCTATTCTCACGCCGACGCATTGCCAGATGGCTTTTGCTGCGGCCACGCCGCAGGCCAAGGTGTGCATAGGCAACAGCGACCGGGGTCCCTGCGGGCGAAGCAAAAAGCTCACGTACAGGCCGGAGTCCGGCGGGGAAAGCCACACTCTGCCCTGCCTGCCGCGACCACTCGTTTGACGCCGAGCGGTGACAATAACTCCCTCGGGCGCACCGCGCGCCGCCAGCTCTGCTGCCCTGTTGTTGGTGGAATCAATAGATTCCCAGAGCTCGTTCGGCCAGGCCGGCGCTCGGCCCAGCCTGCGCGTCGAGAGATACGACTGGAACGACTCCAGGCTCAGTTGCGGCGGGG
>DATNRD010000147.1:0-2760 GCA_036703665.1 Candidatus Obscuribacterales bacterium | reverse complement strand
AGGAGTCCGACAACCGGCGGGCTGACACGCGTGCCAGTGGGCAGGATCTGCTCGCCTGCCTTGAACTCTTCGCCGCGGCGCCTGATGTTCTCGCCTGGTTTTGCCGGGCGCTTGACCAGTACCAATCCATCCTGCTCCTGGCAGAACTCCCGCATGACCACCGCTTCCACATCCGCCGGGACGACAGCGCCTGTGAGGATCTTCAGTGTGTTGCCGGGGGCAATGGAAAGGGCACCACGATCTCCTGCCTGAATGGTGCCGGACAGTTCGAGTCTTGCCGGAGAGCTTTCCGAAGCGCGTTCGACGTCGGCAAGCTTTACCCCGAAGCCGTCCACCGCCGAATTGTCGAAGGCTGGCATGTCGGCAGCCGCTGCCAGAGGACGCGCCAGTGCTCGACCGAGCAGCGCCGAAAGCGGGACCTCCTCCACCCCGAGTGGTTGAGCATTAGAGAGAATCAGCGATAGCGCTTCCTCGTAAGAGATCATTCCGTGCCTCCAAGGGCGGGCGGGACGCCCGCGCCCCCAGGGGGGATTATCCAATTGAGGATTTCGATCATTGTGGGGTGACCTGTCCAGTTTTCGAGTTGATATTGTCGGCGGTGGCATATCCTGGGCGTGCCGGCTTCCAGTCGCCAGGACGCCGGCGCTCCCAGGGAATGACCGGGAATCCGTAGAGATAATGCGTCTTCGTAGGAGATCATTATCGTGCCTCCAGGGGCGGCCGGACGCTAGCGCCCCCAGGGGAAGCCCCGGGGGCCGTTAGCTAGCCGCCGATCTCGATCATGGCGCGGTTTTCGGACGCCAGAATCTCTTCCATCGGTGGGTGCTCCGGCGGCTTGAGAAGTACGGCGCTGCGGATGAGCGCCGCCAGAGAATCATCGGTGATACCGGCCCTGATCTCCTCCCTGATGAACACCTCGGCTGGATAGAACAAGCATGACTTGATTGATCCATCGGCTGTCAGCCTGAGGCGGTTGCAGCTGGCGCAGAAGCTGTCCGTCATTGAGGTGATGAAACTTACACTGCCCAGAAATCCACCCACGGCAAAGTCTTTTGCCACCGCGCCTGGGCCTGCCGCCAGAGGCTCTAGCCGGTAGCGTCTCTCGATCGCGCCCTTCATCTCGCCATAGGAGAAAACTCGCGAGACCTTCCATTCGTTGTCCTTGAATGGCATGTACTCGATAAACCTGACGTTAATCGGCTTGTCGCGCACAAACTCTACAAAATCAAGAATCTCGTCGTCGTTGACGCCGGCCATGACCACCACGTTGAGCTTAAGGGGATCGAACCCGCACTCCAGCGCGCTATATATGCCGGCCATGACGTTTGCGTGATCGTCTCGTTTGGCGATCAGCTCAAATCGCTCCCTGCGCAGGGAATCCAGACTGACATTGAGCGCGGTAAGCCCGGCTTGACGCAAGGCGTGCGCCTTGTCCTTCAGCAGCACCCCGTTTGTGGTCATGGCCAGCGTTTCCAGACCGGGCATGGAGGCCAGCGCCTCTACCAGGCGCACCAGATTTTTTCTGACGAGCGGCTCACCGCCGGTCAGCCGTATCTTGGTGATCCCCAGCTCAACGAAAACTCGGGCGACGCGCTCGATCTCCTCGAAGGTGAGGATCTCTTCCCTGGGTTTCCATTCGATGCCTTCTTGCGGCATGCAGTACTGGCAGCGCAGGTTGCAGCGGTCGGTGACGGAGATGCGCAGGTAAGTGTGCTTTCGTCCGAAACGGTCAATGAGCATGCGCGTGCTCCCGGCAGTTCACCCACTCCGATGAGCCGTCCGTGTAGTGCTCCTTCTTCCAGATAGGAAGCCGTGCTTTGATTTCCTCGATGATGAACTGGCAGGCGCCGAAAGCTGCCTGCCGGTGCGCGGCCGTGACGCCTATCCACACTGCCAACTCGCCGACTTTCAGTGCTCCCACCCGGTGAACACAGCGTGCCTCGATGATGTCGAAGCGCTGCTTGGCCTCTTCCAGAATCCTCAGCGCTTCTTTGCGTGCCAGCGGCTCGAAGGCCTCGTATTCCAATAGCACCACTTTTCTGCCCTCGTTGTGGTTCCTCACCCAGCCCTCGAAAGTAGCCAGTGCTCCGGCCTGCTCGTTGGACAGGGCATCGAGCAGGTCCTCTCTGACAACAGGCTCGAATGAAAGAGAAAACACGGTCAGCCTCCAGCAACGGGCGGTATGAATACTACCTTGTCGTTGGCGTAAAGCGTGGTGTCCCAGCGCTGAAACTCGTCGTTTACGGCAACAGCCAGCCGCTGCCAGGGCAGGCTGAAGTGGAAGCGCGCCTGAAGCTCCTCATACAGCTCGCGGGCGCTGGCGGCCGTTGTCATGATCAGGTCCTCCGACTGTCCGCGCTCATCGCGCAACAGTGCATAGTACTCGACTCGAATGGGCTTGTCTTCAGCCAAGGTCGTTCTCCCGGATTGGCCGGCAGGCCTGCTTCTGCCGGACGAGGTCATGTCAAGTGGAATAATTGTCGCACAATCCATTGTGTGGATCTAGATGCAATGCCGTTCACTTAACCTGGGGGCGCGGGCACCCTGCCCGCTCCGAAGCAGGGCCGCGAAGGGGGCGAGGTACGAGCCGACGGAGCATTACAAAGGATGCGGAGTCGCTGCGCAACGGAGAAGCCGGCGTGAGCCGGCCTGCGCTCCCAGGGAGATTTACCCGTAAAGGCGGCGAGGGCCGAGGAACTAGAAACGCTATTATTGGCCAAGCAATCTCGGTTTTGGAATCGATTTACTCGTTGGTTTTTT
>DATNRD010000146.1:0-4815 GCA_036703665.1 Candidatus Obscuribacterales bacterium | reverse complement strand
TCGCTAGATCGAATGTTGGTCGAATGAAGGAACATGTGGATCCAATCCCTGGGGGCGCGGGCGTCTCGCCCGCTGTTCCAAAGAACGCCGGATGTTAGGGCCGGTATCTAAGACCTGTGCAATTCAACATTCAATGTACTTCCACTGGGTCCTAAGATGGACCCGGGTAGGCGAAAGTCCTGGGGGAGCTCCCGGTGGACCGATATTGCGGAAGCGGGTCTGCAGTGTAGGTTTCGGCGGAGCCGGCAGGAGGCGGCCGATGCTAGAACGTACATTCGACAAAGGTGACCGGACGAACATTGAGGCAGCCGTAAGTGATGCCTCCTACAATCTATTTGCTGACGCATACAACCTGCCGCGACCTGTGGCACGCAGCCAACAGGTGGTAGCAGAGCATGGGGACACCGGCTCGGGGCAGCTAGCGCTTTCCAAGAACGGGCCGGAGTCTCAGGAGGCAGAGTCCGAGGATGCGACGGATGAAGCCGACGGTGGCAGTTACGATGAATTTCCCTTCGAAATGATTTTTCAGGATGTTCAGCCTCAGCTCCATACGGTGGGCGAGGGTGAGACTCTGGAAGCGCTCGCCCGCCAGCACCTCGGTCCCGATGCCAGCGATGAGGATGTTCAGAACCATGTGCGCGAAATGGTGGAGTTCAACGGCGGCCAGATCGTAGTCGGCCAGCAAATTGTGCTGCCGGGACACACCGCCGATGGTGACGTCGTCCTGCCGCTCAAGGACGGGTCCACTTACATCGTCTCTGGGGATCCAATAGTGCGCGGAGAGGAACAGGAACGCAATGAAGCGCTTTATGCGAAACCTCCTGAACCAGTGACAGAGAACGCGCCGCAAGTTGAAACCACGACAGATCCAGATGCGCCTGCTCCAGGCTGCTTTCGTGCCCGTGTTCACTGGCGGGCCTGGGATCGCGATCGCCGCGGCAGACCAACGCGCGTGATCGGCGAGAGTTACGAGTACTGGCGCTGCCCGCCGGACTACCGGGGTCGATAAAAGTAGCCGCGCTGCGTGCAGCCCATGTCACGAGTCGATGTCTAGCTGCCTCGGAGAAGGTGAGTCCCCACGCGCCGAATGAACTCGAAATGCTCGTCAAACGTCAGGATGGTCGCCCCGTCGCGCACAGCGAGCGCCGCGATCCACATGTCGTTGGTTGGCACCGGAGTTCCCCTGCGACGCAGCTCCGCGAATATCTCTGCGTAGTGATATGAAGCCTCTTCATCTACTTCCATGATTCGAACAGCAGAATTGAGCAGGAAGGCTTGAAGCTCTGATTCGTTCCTCTCCTGATGTTTGCCCAGGCGAAATCCAGCCCGCAGCTCCCCGAGAACGATGGTGGGAAGGCACACGGTTCTCGCGCGCGCAATGATGTCTGCTGCCTGCGGCTCGCCGGCCTTGAAATTTGGTAAGGATTCACTCAAGGACGTCTCCGCAATGTCATTCTGAAGCCGAGCAAGGCGAGGCGAAGAATCTCTGACCTACAGGCGCTGCTGTGAGAGATTCTTCGTCGCCCCCCGCGGGGGCTCGTTAGAATGACAGGCGGGGAATGCTCAGCACTGAACACTTACGAAATTTGTGTAGGCCGATGTATCGAGGCAGAGCTTGTTCACTTCCAGAACTCCTCGTCGATACGCTCGCAGATTTCCGTGGCTCTTTCGAAGTCTGCCAGTTCGTCGCGGCTCCATGTCCCGGCGAACTTGGACAGCCCGTTGTCATAGCGGCGCCCATGCTCCAGACCGAGCGACTGCCGCAGCAGGTCCAGCACCGCCTGATTGAGAGACGTGCCACGGCGCCGCGTCTCCTCTTTGAGGGCACGTGCCAAATCATCTGATACTCCGCGAATGGTGATTTGCTTCATGGGTGCCTTCAACTGCTGCTGTCAATGGAAGCATCATACTGAATCCGCAGTCGTGCCTCAAGAGCATCCGGCTCGGCCTTCACCGGAACAGGACAACGTTGCTGAATCACTGCGCCCCGTTGATGACGGTGCCGTCGGGCAGGATGATTTCGATGTCCTGACCGAGACGCATGCTGTCTCGGTTGAATCCAACCACGCCGTGGAAGAGGCCCTCGGGTCCGGTTGCCCGGGGCATTGCCTCGATCTGCCGGTTAATGACCCTGACCAGGAATCGCTGCTGGCCGAAGGTAGCTGCGTCACGACCCAGTGTGCCGACCAACAAGCGGTGACCTGTCCATGTCGGCCTGGCGCTGATGCCGCCTTCGGATAAGACGGTGTGCAGGTGTTCCATCGGCACGGATATGACAGGATCCTCGGCAGTTCTCAGCCGGCTCACAATGCCTCCCGCCTCATCCATCTCTACGCCTTCGACGAGCTCTTGCCGAATCGCGCGGATCTCGCTGGCCGGGACGGATCCCGGGCGTAGTCCCGGCCCGTGTCCCTGTTCCGGGGGTATAGAGCCCAGCTCGGGCATGGCGGAATCTCGCGGGGCGGTAGCGGGGACATCGGCTGATCCTGATGCTCCGCCTTGCGGAACGGAGCCCCACGCCCCTGTTCCGTCGGGAAGCGTATCGCGCGTACGTGCAGTTGGTTCGGTGGAGGCGCGCACGTTCACTGCCGGAATCGGCTCGATTATGGTCGGGCGCACCGCGCCCGAATCGATGGCGCTGCCGTGATAGTGACTGGCGAAGTCTTCAGCGCGTTCGCCGGCTCTACGGTGCCGCGGATCAAAAATACGGGTTCCCTGTCCTGGTAAGTCGATCTCGGTCCAGACATGATTGATCTCGGCAGGGTTGGCTCCGCCCGATCCGCGAATCAGCCTGAAGTTGAGACCGAGTTCGTCGCCAAGCACCTTCAGCAGGATGGCGCGCTGCGAGCAGACTCCCTGCCCGTGGGCGATAAACTCGCCGAGCGGGATGCGGTGGCCGTCGTGGGCCCTGAGGAAGCTGGCATACCATGTATCCAGCGCTTCCTCGGTCATGCCTGCTGGCCGCAGCAGGTCGTTGACGAAATTCTGCAGGGCTTCGGCGCGCTGTGCCGGCGGCAGGTGGGAGAATCTTTGCCGTGCGGTGTCAATGACGCTGCGCAGTACCGGGTCGGTGTTTCTGTCGACGAGCACGGAGTGCAGCATGCGATCTCTGCCGGTGGCGACTCCGTCTGGACCGATGAAGCGCCGCTGCTCGACATACTGCCATCCGTTTGGCAGCCGCTCATCCATGCTGTGATTGCGCGTGAACCGGTTGGATGCGTCGATGGCTTCCGGAGTTCTCCAGGAATCAACAATCGTATGAATCGGCCGGGTAACAACCGGCTGGTCGCCTATCGACCTGATTGGTGCGACCCGCACTTCCGGCTCTTCCATTCCCGCCGGTGGTGCCGCGTCGACAATCGTGTCGCGGGATGCACGCGTGAGCGCCGGGCTGCTGTCGCGGTGGATCGAGGAACCGGCCGCCGGGGCGTCCTGCACGCTCTCTCCGGCTCCGGATGCCAGAGCGGGGCTGCTCTCCCGGGAGGCGGCACGGACTTGCGGCGCGTCACCGCTGCCTGCTGCAGCCGCGATCCCGGCATTGGCTTCCAGCACCAGGTCGCCCTGTGAAGTTTGCCTGAGCCTGGCGTCAGGCAGACCTGTCAACCGGGCAGCCTCGTGCAGCTGGTCGGGTGACAGCTCCTGGCCGGGGCGCAGTCGAAAGTGCTCGCGGATGCCCCTGACCAGCGGGCTGGCAGCATCGAAAACAGCCGTGAACGTACCGGCGCCTGCGGCTCCGAAGGCTGCAGAGGTCAGGGCGGTTCTACCGACTGCTTCCAGGTTGTCTGCAAAGGATCTGCTGCTGTCCCACTGGGCCAGCCCGCGAACCATCCCCGAACTGCCGCCACCAAAGGCGCCACCAGCCATGTTAAGCCCGTAGCGGATGGCAGCATTTTCCAGGGCGGCTCTACTCTGTCTCTGAGTGGCTTCTCTTATGGAACTGCTAATCAGGTTCCGTAGCTCCTGCTGCGCGGCATCGCTGAGCCCTTCCCTTGCTACCTGTCCGGCGACACGGTCGACGACTTGCTCAGCGATTGTGGTCGACCCCCTGGAAACAGACTCACGCAGCGCTTGCGTTAAACTTTGCTCGAGAAGCTCTTCGGCCCCGTCCCTGAGAAGCCGCTCGCCGCCTTGCCCGACGACTGCAGATGTGGCGTTGCGTGCCACTATGCTTTCGAATTCAGTGACTTGTCTCAAGGAGTTGCAAATGAGGTTCCGTAGCGTTCGCTGCGCGGCCTCGTCCAGTCCTTCAGCTGCTACCTGCCGGGACAGCCGCTGGACAGTTTCTTCTGAGATCCTGTACGAGCCGCTCAACACAGACTCACGCACGGCCCTGGTCAAGCCTTGCTGCAGCAGCTCCTCAGCACCTTCCCTTAGCAGCTGCCGGCCTCCTTGCCGGATTACCGCTGCGGTTGCGCTGCGCGCGGCTGCTCGTCCAATGCCCGCCATGGCGCCCAACTCGACCGGGCCCAGGAAGGTACCAATACCATCTACCGCGCCGATGGCTGCATCTATCCCGGCCATGCTCTCGAAGTCGTAATCGCCGCCCATGATCATGCTCCGGGCAGCCACCCTGAAAATTGCTCCCCCAATGCCGGTGGCAGCCAGAAGGCTGAGACTGACGCCACCGCAGAAGGCGGCTCCGCCGATGGCGGCAACGGCCATGGCCGCATCCACGACAGCGTCGGCCGCTGCTCCCTCCGATTCGACATACATATCGATCGCGTTTCGCACGTCCTGCTCCAGCTGCTGGCGCTGCTCGGGCGTCAGCTCCTCGAACCGCGACGAGGCATCGGCCGTGGCAGCCAGATACTGATG
>DATNRD010000145.1:0-3979 GCA_036703665.1 Candidatus Obscuribacterales bacterium | reverse complement strand
TTACTGCTGACAGCACCGTTTTCCCGAAGCTCTACTTCCCCGCTCTTTCTCTGGGCGGCCTTGGACTGCTCATCCAGCGCGCGCTGAACCTCGGACGCCGTCGTGTCCGAAATTCCCTTAGCTTCAGACTTCTCCCCCTTTTGCTCGGCTTTGTCGTCTGGTTTATGATGCGCAACCACGATGCCCCTTTCCGGATGCTCGCGGCATTCTACCGCGGCCCACGGTCAAGCAAAACAAGAATGACGAAACGACGTGCCTACTTGCACTAACGAGCGGACCGGTGCTTCACTTTCGGCTGTTTGCTCCTGAGCTCTGAAGGGATTACCTGAGGGAGAACTTTCCGCCTGCACTGAACTTCAAGAAAAGCTGTTTCACTTCAAATATACCCGAAAGCTCTACCAGGGCTACCTTCTCCCTTTCTCCACAACAGGCACGTCCGCCGGGGCCGAGTCGTTGGCTTGCCAGTACCGGTGAGGGTAGCGGAAAGTTGTGACCAAGTTGTTTACTGTTTGCCAACAGGCTGCCAATTTGGCGGCTACCTTGTTTGCCTGAGATGCGGCACCGGTGGCGAATCAAGCCTTTACCAGCACCGGCGATGCGTCGCCAGCCCGTCCGCTGACATCTATTGGCGCTGCATCAGCTCGCTCAGGGCCTTCTCGAGATCTACCCGTAACTCTGCGGCGGTCTGGTAGCGCAGCTCTGGGCTTTTTTCCGTGGCCTTTAGAACCAACTGGTCGATGGTCGAGCCCGGTGCTATGTCCTGCCGATGGCTTGACGGTGGCTCAATGTTCTCGAGCATTGCGCTGATAATCACGAACACGTCAGCAGCCGCTTCAAACGGCAGCCTGCCCGTCAGCATCTCGTACAGCATTACTCCCAGTGCATAGATGTCCCATCCGATCACGGCTATCGCCCCGTCGTCCCGTTCCGGCGCCCGATATTCCGCGGTTCGGATGCTCGTGTCCGCGCGCTTCAGGCGCAGTGAGCTGGGGGTCACAAGCCAGGCGACGCCAAAATCGACGACCTTTACCCAGTCCGCACGTTCGCCGCCCTCCTGCAAAAGAATGTTCTCAGGCCTCAGATCTCCGTGAACTATACCCTTGTCATGTGCCTGCTGCACTCCCCAGCAAACTTGAATAAGGATGGTAATCGCGGTAGACAGTTGAAGCTGTTTCTCACGGGCCATTCGTTCTCTGAGCGCCTCGCCTCTTACATAGTCCATGACGAGGTAGGGCTGCTCGCGCTCGGTCACGCCACAGTCGTAGACAGTGGCGATGTTATCGTGGTGGACCTCGCTCATCGTGCGGACCTCCCACTTGAACCGCTCGAGCCGGTCACGGGCAAACAGTCCCGGAAAGAACAATTTCACAGCCACCAGCCTGTCCAGTGCCGGATGTCGCGCCTTTAGAACCATGGCGGTAGACCCCGAGCCGATGACGTCCAGAATTTCGTACCGGGCGGCCAGCGCTGTTCCTACGAGGTTGGCTGCCCGCAGGACTTCCTCGTTGCCTTCGCCCAGTGCCTTGGGAGCCGGCGGTCGGGCGGACTGAGTGCGCAGGACGGCTCGAATACGCGCCGAAAGCTCTTTTGCATGAAAAGGTTTGGTCAGGTAGTCGTTGGCGCCGGCATCGAGCCCAGCCTCTTTGTCGGCAACAGAGGTATGGCCGGTGAGCATGATCACCGGCGTGATACCGCCCGCCGCGCGAAAGCGAGTGACTATGTCTATGCCAGGCACGTCCGGCAGATCCCAATCCATGACGATGAGATCGTACTCCTGGGTTTCCAGTTGGTTCCACGCCGCCGTACCGTTGTGCACGGCCGTGACTTCATGTTTTTCACTCGTGAGCCAATCCTCCAACAAGGCCAGGAGCCCGCGATCATCGTCGACAATTAGAAGCCTTGGCATCTCCCTTGCAACCCCCTGGCGTTGTCAAGCCGCACGCCGGGCGGATCAGTCCCTTCCCGGACGTCAGGCCCTGCTGAATCAATGTTAGCCTAAGTTCTGGAGCCGCTGGCTACGGGTAATTTCCTTTCCCCATTGACAGTCCAAAGCAACGGCACGCCGCCCAACGCGCTTCATTTTATTATGGCGAAATTCGCAATCGGCCCCCTGGGCGCCTGGACCGCTTGCCGCTTCGACTAATCGCGGCCCAGCTCGCTGGTTTCGTGAACGATAATAGATATCACGCCGGCGCGCCAGCAGGCGTCGAGACAGCCTGGCAAAGCGAGGGTCTGGCAGACACCGAAGGGAACGCACGAGATGTTTGCAATCCAGCCGCGAATATTTCACAGGGGACTCATTCTCCTTGCCGTACCGCTCTTATTCGAAGTTCTCGTGGCTGCCGCGCTTATCTATCTTCAGCACTACCTGGGCGAGGCTGTAGAGGCGGAAGCGCATCGGAAGCGGGTCATTTTCCATACCAACGAACTCTGGTGCCACAACATGCAAGTAACCACGACTCACCTTTGCAGCTCGTTTCTCCGGAACTACGAGCTCAACCCGCTACCTGCTCAGAGGCTCGCTCGAGAGTACGCAATTCTCACCGATCTGGTTCGCGACGAGCCACGACAGCTGGAGCAGCTGGAGAACATAATGCGTTTGTCCGACCGCTGCAAGGCCCTTTGCGGCAAATTGAGACCCGCATTTTCCGAATCAGGCGGGCGTCTGGGCCAAATTCTTGCGCTCAAGCAGAATCTCCTCGTCGGCAAGCCGCTGGCGGAGGCAGATATCGCCACCGGATTGGCGATTCGCTCATTCAGAGAGTATGAGCTGCAGCAAAGCGCAAAGGCTGCGGAGAAGGTCCGATTGTTTGCCCTGCTAATCCAGCTGGTCGCAGCCGGGGCAGTCATAGGCAGCACAGTGATCGCTTACTTTCTCTTTCGCTACTTCATGCGAGACATTCACAAGGGCATCCACGCTCTGACTAAAAACATACAGCGCTTCAAGGAAGGGCTCCAGCTCGAGCCTGCGGTTCAAGGAACCGACGAGATCGCTCTTTTGAACGAGCGGTTCCACGAAATGGCAGACGAGGTTGCCGCGGCCCACAGGGTGAAGCACGCTTTTCTTACCACCATGTCCCGCGAAATCGGTGCCCCGATAAACACGGCCAAGGCCTATCTGACATCCTTGTCCAGCGGCTCATTAGGAGAGGTGCCTGACCGGGCGAGAAATCGCATCGCCCAGGCTGACCAGATTCTGGACAGGATCATAAGGCTGGTTAACGATCTCCTGGAGCTGCAGGATCCTACGGGGAGCCGCATGGCAATTGTGCCGCGAGCCTGCTCCCTGGAGGATGTCATTCAGACATCGATTGACTCGGTTGCCGCGTTCGCAGAAAAGCACGGCGTCATAATCGAGAGCACGGCCACCCATGCCGTAGCGTTCTGCGATCCTGACCGCATTGCGCAGGTGCTCGTGAACCTGCTGTCGAACGCCATCAAGTTTTCTGCCAGCGGTTCCTCCGTCGTCGTCACTACCCTTCAACTCGATAGCCACGTCGAAGTCAGGGTCACGGACACGGGCAGAGGAATACCTACCGACATGATCGATGCCGTCTTCGAGCGCTTCCAGCAAGTAGCTACCACCGATGCTACCGAGAAAGGCGGGACGGGTCTGGGGCTGCCGATATGCAAGAAGATAATCGAGCGGCACAATGGCAGCATCGGAGTGGAGTCAGAGGTAGGAAAGGGCAGCACCTTCTGGTTTCGCCTGCCTGTGAGTGACGTGAGCAAGGAGTAGCACATTGATGTTTGCCCCGAAAACAATCTATGCCAAGGGCTTCATCCTTGTTACAGTGCCGCTCTTGATCGAATGGGCTTTCGGCATAACGATATTCACCTTGCAGCACTACTATCGCGAAAAGATCGACCGTGAGCGCACCGCGTCGGAAATCATATTCCATGCTAACGAAATGATGACCAACTGCTCTGAGGTCTTGCTGCTCAAGGCGTGCTTTGGTCTCTACGGCGGTCCGCCGCC
>DATNRD010000144.1:0-4481 GCA_036703665.1 Candidatus Obscuribacterales bacterium | reverse complement strand
TTCTCTCCCGCCGTGGCCGAAACCAGCAGGTCACCACCGGCGGTGACATACTTTCTTTGGTCAACCGGGCGTTGGTTTGCATCCAGTATGGCCAAGCTGATGCTGTCCGCCTTCGGAACTGTGAAGGATGCCTGCCCGATCGGGTCCGTCTGGTTCGCCTGCCCGTTGACCATAACCGACACGCCGGAAAGCGTTCGACCGGATGGAGTTTTGACCGTCACCCATGCTGGCTTGCCCGCCAGAAGGGCCGGCGGCGCCACGAGCGACGAGCCGGCCGGTACTGGGCGGACTTCGCCGGCTGATGCGGACTGGGAAACTTCTTTTGGTTCTGGCAAAGGAGCCTTTGCCAGGACGACGCCCCTGTCTGTGCTGAACGCAGGTGCGGACAAGACCGTCAGGGGCAGGATAAAACTCTGCGCCAGCGCACAAGCCCATAGCCTTTGCTTAAAACGCATGTTCCGCCAACCTTTCGACGGGTCCCTGGCGCGGGGCACCCACCACCCGCGTTCGCCAGTGCAACCTTCAGCGGGTTCCTCGAGTGGGAAGCGCCGGCGAACTCCCCCTGGGATCCCGACAGGCGCCTGTCGAAACCCGCACACTGAAATTTTACCCACTGGGCCGGGCCCAAACCGCCGCCATCCGCAGGTTTGTAAGGATTCACTCAAGGACACGTCTCCGCAATGTCAATCTGAAGCCGAGCAAGGCGAGGCGAAGAATCTCTACCTACAGGCGCTGCTATGAGAGATTCTTCGTCGCCCCCCGCGGGGGCTCCTCAGAATGACAGGCGGGGAATGCTCAGCACCGAACACTTACCCAGGTTTTAAACAGGAAACGCCGGATAACCACCCAATACCGTTCGTTTAACCTGGGGGCGCGGGCATCCTGCCCGCTCCGAAGCAGGGCCGTGAAGGAGGCGAGGTACGAGCCGACGGAGCATTACAGAGGATGGCGAGTCGCTGCGCGACGGGCAAGCCGGCGTGAGCCGGCCTGCGCTCCCAGGGTTACCGTCCAAATCGGTCGTAAAGTGAACGGTAGCAGGCCGGCTGCCTGTGCTACTCTTACGCCTTGCCGGCGTCCCGGATGGAAAGTCATATTTTGCAAAGGAACATCAATGAGCAGAGGCGATGTGTTATCAGATTCTGGCGGCCTGCGGGAGTCTCTTACAAACCTTAAGCGCGATGCCAGGTCGTTGCCGTTGTTCATGGTCGGGCCGGACGATGCGCGCCCCTGTCCGGCTCTGATCATCGTCCACGAGATTTTCGGGCTCAACGACCATATAAAGGACGTCGCCAGGCGTTTCGCCAGGCAGCGCCTGCGCGTCTTCGCCCCCGATCTTTTCGCGGAAGCGCCCGGGCTACCTGAGGACAGGAACAACCTCGATGCCATGCGCAAGGTCTGGGCTGCCATCCCCGACAGCCAGCTGATCGCAGACCTGCGCGCCGTGCTGGCCTTTGCCGGCGCGCTGCCCGGCGTTCAGCAGGATCGCGTGGGCACCATCGGTTACTGCATGGGCGGCGCGATTGCCTTCATGTTTGCCGCCAGCTCGCCCGAACTGGCATTTGTCATCGACTATTACGGGCGCATCTTCTACCCTGAGACGACAAAGACCAAGCCCCGGCACCCGATTGATTACGCCGCCAGCCTGAACTGCCCGATTCTGGCGTTGTTTTCGGGCATAGACGAGCTCATCCCGATGGCTCATATCGAGGAGCTGGCCAGGAGGCTGGAGGCTCTGGGAAAGACTGCCGAGATCAAGGTCTACCCGGAGGCTGCGCACGCGTTCTTCAACGATACACGCCCGAGTTACAACGCCGAGGCATCACAAGACGCGTGGCGTTTGACCCTGGACTTCATCGACCGCGTGACTGCTGCCCGGGTTTGATGCGGTCCTGGTGTGGCGGATTAATTCCGCTTGACATCCATGCGCTCTACATTACAATATGGACGGCGCAGGACGACTGTGCCCGGTCAGGCTTTGGGTTCCCGTGCAAGGAACGACTGTATTGCAGGCAATACGCTTTCCATGGTCAAAGGCAGCACGCTGATTGCAGTTCTCTTGTCCGCCGCGGCGGGACTGGGCTTCTCCCCGGGCGCGTCGGCCGGCAACACTGCTGCTGCCTCCGGCCCCACGACCGGCCCGGGCATCAATGCCATGAGCAAGAGCAGCTTGCGGCACCACTATCGCATTCACCTGCGCCGGCGCAACATCATTGCCGCGCACCTCAATCGCCTCTGGTCCGAAGAGCGAGAGCTCGTCGCCGAGCGCGACCGGCTCGGGCGAGCCGGCGACATGGTTTCCGTCACGCAGCTGGAGCGGGAGTTGTACGGGGTTCGCATGCAGATTGATCGGCTGAGGGCCGAGCTTACAAAAGAGAACCAGATAATGGCGCTCATCGACCAGCGCATGAACGCCATGCAGTGAGCGCGGCCCCGAGCCGCGAGCAGCGCCGCATGATTCAGAAAAACCCGATCACAATGGTGGGCACGATCGCGCGGTGCTGGTTGTTCGTGTACAGGACGCCAGCGCAGGAAGCAAGACGCTTGCTTCCGCCTCAACTGGAGCCTGTGGTGCATGGCGACTGGTCTTTCTGGAACGTCGTGGTGTGCCAGGTGCGGAACATGCGCCCGAAGCTGTCGCCACTGCCAATCGGTTTCACTTACTGGCATGTCGCGTACCGCCTCTATGTGCGCTGCCGCGTACACGCAGACGAGGTGATCGAGGGGCTCTATTTCCTGCGGAGCGACTGCGACAGCCCGCTTATAGCGGTTGCCGGGAATGTGGTGACCGATTTCAATTTTCACTGCGGGCGCGTGTCTGTGTTTTGTGATAACGGACACGTGCATATTACGGTCACCGCCCCTGGTGCCGACGCTTATGCCCGGATCAACGAGAACAAGGGGCCGGTGCTGCCTGCTCAATCCCCGTTCGGCTCGCTCGATGAGGCGAGCCGGTTTTTGAAGTACAAGCCGAACGGCATCTCGATCGACTCGGCAGGCCGCGCCAATGTGGTTCACATTGTTCGCGATGAGCAAAGCTGGAAGAGCAGGCTCGTCTGTGTTGAGGAGTCGAGGTGGTCCTTCTTCGATGACAAGGATGCTGCACTGGAAATCTGCTACGCGGTGGAGCCGGTCTTTTATCAGTGGAACAGGGGCTGCATTCAATGCCATGTCTGTGGTGACTTCTAAGAACAAGTTAGAACGAGCCTGCAGCCGAGCAACGAACGGAATGACTGGGCGCTTCCTGCCGGTGACCTCCAATGCACCGCTGTTGAAGATGGCTGGTTTTTCAACTCAAAGCTTTGGAAGCACTGGTGCGTTGACTGCCTGTCGGAGTTGCCATCACCCCGCTAGAACGTCCTGTCCGACCAAACACCCGATGGAGGCAGGTCGCCGGACCTGCCTCCGCTCATTCCCCACCGCCCCTGCAGGCGAACAGCTTTAGCTGTCGCCGAGGAGGCGGAACGACAGCATCGGCAACGCTGCCGAGCATTCTTCGCTGGCCCGCTCACCGTCCAATTGCCTACAGGGCGTTGCCCTTAACTGCCTGAAGTGCCCTGCCTAGTCTGTCGGCGGCCTGGTCCAGCCCATGCATGTCAAAGGGCGCGAGCTTCCAAAGCGGCCATTCAATGTTATTGAGGCATGGTCGTCCTTGCCTTATGGAACCCGAGGATGGCATCAAACAATGGCGTTGCTGGGTCCAGCGTTCCGCCCATATCAACTCGGAACCTATCTTCCCACTTCACCACAGGAATTTTTTCCGTATCGACTTGAAAGACGTATTCCAAATCGCCTTCTGGCGAAGAAAATCGCACGCGATATGTATTGCTTCCTTCGGCTTGAAGCGAGATGGGCTCTACTTTCATTCTTGGTTTTAGTTGCACCATTGTTTTTTACTCAAACACCGCTCGTCCAGTCCATAACTCCAGAAAGTCTTTCCTGGTCATCTCATATCTAGTGGCCTTTGCTGGATCGCGGATCATGAAGTTGCCGGCATCATCTATTCCATCCACAACGACCATGTGTCCGATCCTGCCAAATTCCTTAAACTCGGCACCCCAACTGCCATGTTCTGTTAACAGTGTATCCAAATGAGCAGGTCCAACATAACCACCTTTCCAGCCCGGGCCGAGGAGCGGAGCCAACCGCTCGGGGAATCCAGGCGAACCCATTTCCTCAAGTAATTCGGCTTGTGTAATGCGTCCGTTAGAAAGCATCTCTCCGATGGCTGAAGCCAAGCATTCTCGTCTAATTGCTGAACTACATCCGGCGAAGGACGTTCATTCAAGACCGGCCACTCTGTGCCCGCTCCAATGGGCTCTGACTCTCGTTGTACTTGTCCCTTGATGATGCCATCGCCCTCATCAGCCTTGGACATGGCAAAGTGATGATCACCTTTTCCTGCCCGCTCGACGCCGTCAAAATATCCTTTCGGAATGCCCGCCAACTCCATCTCTTGCGGCGACATCCCCAGTTCTTTCGTG
>DATNRD010000143.1:0-7385 GCA_036703665.1 Candidatus Obscuribacterales bacterium | reverse complement strand
CCGAGATGCCTTGAATGTTCTCCAGGTGAATTTTCTTCGGATCATTGCGATCGGGAACAATGTCGAAGGTCGCATTCTTCAAGGTCAGGTTGGCCGTCGGAAGATTAGCGCCGAGTGTCAGCGGGATGGTCGTCTCGCCCTCCACCTTCACTTTGCTGCCGTCCAGACTCACGGACTTGAGGCTGGACAGCAGCTTCCTGAGCGGCTCATCGAGCGTCGTGCCCGGGATGACCTCGGCGAATTTGGAGAAGTCGTCAGCATCGATCTTGATCGAATCCTGCTTGAGAGCAACGCGTACATCCCTGGGCAGCCCTGCCACCACGAGCACTCCCCGGTCCACGGCGGTTCCTTCGTCGAACGCCTGCTCGTAGCTGTGAGCGCGCCGGGCTTCCTCGTCTTGATACCGCACCTCCACGAATTGCTTGACGAACTCCTCCGGCGTTTTCTGATCGTCCGGGGGGCTGTCCTTGCCGGGTACGCCACCTGCGTCCGGCCCCTGACCGCCCGTGGTCGGCTCGTCCATGACCAGCAAGGGGAGGTCCCTGCCGGCCGTCGAACCTTCTATTTGCTTCCGCTGGGAGGACCAGGCGTCCCGCATGTCTTGCCTGGCCGACGCGTCCCATTGCGCGAAGGAGCCCGCCATGCCGCTGTCTTGCGGATCATCGCGTGGTTCCGCAACATCAGGCGGCAGTGTCTCCTGTTGCAAGCTCTCGTAGCTGTATACGCCCATTCCCATCCCCTCGTACTAAGTCCCGCCGCATTTGCCAGGATAGTAGCCCCGTCGTCCCCTGGCAATTCGCAAAAGCGCGTACTGAGGTGTATCCGGCTGACCGCCCGCTTTGGACACCAATACGCGAAAGCGTGTACGTGGTCACCGCCCAGGGACAGAATCCTGATCCGCAAAACCTGCAAGCATCACCTGTGGTGCTAATGGCGCGGCAAGCAAACGGCGCACCACACTGCCAGTAGCACTTCACCAAGCAACTCCGAACAGTCCCACGGACCTATCGTGCGCAGGTGGTGACCCGGGAGCGCCGGCTTCCAGCTGGCAAGACGCCGGCACTCCCAGGGGCTGCGAGCATCACTACCTCACCTCCAATGTTCCGCCGCTATGCGGACCAGAGGTTGTGGATCTCTTCCAGGATAGGCTGCAGCCTGGCCGTGGTCACCGGCTTGCTCATGTAGAAATTCATCTTCAGGTTGAGCGCTTTGGCTACATCTTCGTCTTCCTGGGAAACCGTAAGAACAACAACTGGGATGGACTCCAGCTCAGGATCGTCCTTCATCTCGGCCAGCACCTCGTGCCCGTTCTTTTTCGGCATGTTGAGATCGAGCAAGATTACATCGGGTTTGACGGCATCCGCGAACTTGCCTCTTCGCAACAGATAATCCATCGCTTCTTCCCCATCGTTGACCACAGTCATGTGAGTCTCGATGTTGGCATCCTTCAATGCTTCCTCTGTCAAGATGATATCGGCCGGGCTGTCCTCGACCAGCAATAATTCGATCGGCTTACCCATTAGTTGCTATCTCCACTTTCCTGCTCAGCCGGGAAGCTGATGAAAAATGTGGACCCTTTACCCGGCTCGGACTCGACCCAGATCTTTCCACCATGATACTCCACAATTTTCTTGCAAATGGCCAGTCCGATACCTGTTCCTGCGTAGTCGGTCTTGCCATGGAGGCGGCTGAACATACCGAAGATCCTCCTGGCATGGCGCGGGTCGATCCCGATGCCGTTGTCCCTCACCGAAAACAGCCAAATCGGCCCTTTTCGTTCGGCGGAAACGTGAATCACGGGGGTATCCGCGCTGCGGTACTTGATGGCGTTGCTGATGAGATTTTGAAAGAGTTGCACCAGCAACAGCCTGTCAGCCCTGAGAGTGGGTAAGGGATCGACGATAATTCTCGCGCCGGACTCCTCAACGGCCAGGTTGAGATTCTCAAGAACTTCACTTATAACCTCCGAACATTCCGTCTCCTGCAATGCGCGTGCCTGCATTCCTACCCGGGAATGTTCGAGTACGCCTCGTATGAGCTGGACCATGCGTTCAGTTGCGTCGAAGATGAGATGGAAGAACTTGTCTGCATCCGCATCGAGCTTGCCCTTGTAGCGTTTAGCAAGCAAACCTATGAACCCCTGGACGGCGCGAAGCGGTTCCTGCAAATCGTGAGCGGCAATCTTGGCAAACTCCTGCAGCTCGGCGTTGGAGCGTGCCAGCTCGGCTGCCTGCCGGATCAATTCTTCCTCGAGCCGCCTTCTCTCGATGACAACCTCCAGTTGCTGGGCAAGGTTGGCCATGAGGTCCAGGAATGGCTGGTCCGCCTCCTGAGCCTGGCGCGAAAAGAATTCAAGAATCACAGTGACGTTGCCGCCTTCGAGAACCGGCAGCGCAAAACAGCTTTTCAGGGCCGCCTGTTCGATCAGCTTTGCGTTGCCAGGCTCATCGCCTGCCGTTATCTGCGCTCGCCAGACCGGTTTCCCGTCCGCCCATGCCATTCCTGCCGCACCGACGCCTGCAAGCACAAACTCAGTGTCATCCGGAGTGGGCATGGGAACCGACACGCTCTGGTCCCTGGCAAACCAGATCCTCTTGACCGCCAGCTCATCCGGCGCGGCTGCCACCACCATATAAGCGCAACCGACTTCCCATCCGGTGTGCGTGCACACCTGCTCGAGACACGTCCGGACCGCCTCCTCGACGGTTGCCGCCTTGTTGATTGCCACCGTAACCGACTGAAGCAGATCGACCAGAGCAGTCTTCTGCTCGAGGACTTCCTTTTCTCGCAGCACCTCCTCTGCCAGTTTGCGCTCCGTCATGTCACGCGCCACGCGCGCGAATCCGCGCAAGTTGCCCTTTTCATCGCGCAGCGCCGTGGTTATCGTGTTGCCCCAGAAGCGTGTTCCGTCCTTGCGGACGCGCCAGCGCTCATCTTCTATACGCCCCTCGGCGGCTGCTTTCTTCAGGGCTTCTTCAGGAACGCCCCGCGCTTTGTCCTCGTCGGTGTAAAACATCGAGAAGTGCTGGCCGACGCACTCCTCCGCCGTGTAACCGGTAATCCGCTCGGCGCCGGCGTTCCACGTGACCAGGCGGCCGTCGGTGTCCATCATGAATATTGCGTAGTCGGTTGCCCCGTCGACAAGAAGATGAAATCGCTCCTCGCTCTCTCTAAGTGCCTTTTGTGCGCGATCGCGCTCGATAGCGTAGCGAATGGACCTGATGATCGTTCTGGTGTCGGCTGCCCCTTTTATCAGGTAATCCTGTGCTCCCTGCTTCAACGCCAGGGCGGCGGCGTTCTCGTCCGCCAGAGAAGTGAGCACGATAATTGGAACAGCCGGCGCGGAGCTGTGCAACCGGGTGAGAGTGTCCAGTCCCGTGCTGTCCGGCAGGGAAAGGTCCAGGATGACGAGATCTGCGGCATTGGCGGCAAGCCACTCAAACGCCGCACCGAGCGTGCCGACCGTATCCACGTTAATGCCCCCGTCTTCCAGTACGCCACGCAGAATGCGTGCCTGGGTAGGGCTGTCTTCAACTACCAGAACCTTTGGGGAAACATGTGGTTGCATCAACATCGTCCTTCAGACACTATCATGCCACGGCCGAACGGCAGTCACTCAAGCACATACCGCGCCAGTCTAATCCGTTCTTCCTGGGGGCGGCAGAATCCCGCTGCGGGCGCCTCTTTGCCACGGCCGCCGGCCTGCGCCGCCTATCTGTGAAAGTTGTAGCCGGTATCCGGGTGCGACGTGCACGGCAGGCTGCGGATCGAAACTTTCAACAAAAAGGGGAGCCCGCTTGACGATAGCGCATGTGACAAGTGGAACTGTCCCGCGAGCCTACGACTGCCTGACTGCTGCAACCATCGACTGCAAGTAAGGCTGCAAAGCCGGGAGCAGTGACTTTGATCCAGCTGTCTCTACGATCTCGATGATGCGGGACCCTGTGATAACCCCATCTGCACCCAGCGCCAGCATCGACCTGGCCTGCTCCGGGGTCGAGATGCCGAAGCCGACACACAGAGGGAGGTTCGTCTTGGCGCGCACGCGAGCGATCATTGCTTGCAATTGCTCGTCGTAGCGCTCATCCGTTCCCGTGATGCCGAGTCTGGAAACGGCATAAAGGAAACCCGATGCATGCCGGAGAATGGCATCGAGGCGCTCTTCGCTCGTCAGAGGCGAGACGATGAAAATAGGACTTATGCCGTGCGCGGAGGCAGCGGGGATAATCTCGTCGGCACACTCCGGCGGAACATCGGCGACCAGCACGCCGTCGACGCCCACCTCCCTGGCTTTGCTGAAGAACGCATCGACACCCAGAGCCAACACCATGTTGTAGTACACAAGCAGTCCCACGGGAATCTCGGAATCGATTGTTCGCACCTCCGAGATCATCTCCAGTGCATCGCTCACCTTGGATCCCATCGCCAGCGTCTCGAACGCTGCCCGTTGAATCACCGGCCCGTCGGCGATCGGATCGCTGAATGCCCAGCCGAGCTCGAGGGCCGACGCTCCGCTTTCAATCATGAGCTTGATGATTTCGAGCGACCGGGAGCGATCGGGCCAGCCGAGTAACGTGAAAGGAATGAATGCCTTCTTCCCTTCCTTCCGCAGTTGCGAAAATCGAGCGTTATAGCGATCGGTCATGGGCCATTACCTGCTCCAGATCTTTATCTCCGCGACCCGATAGATTCACGAGAATCATGGATTCCTCAGGTACTTGCCGGGCCAATCTCTCGACGTACGCCAGTGCGTGAGCGCTCTCCAGTGCCGGAATGATGCCTTCGCAGCGACACAAGTCGTGAAATGCCCGCAGTGCTTCTGCGTCAGTAGCGTTCTCGTATTGCGCCCGCCCGGTCGACTTGAGGAAAGCATGCTCCGGACCGACCGATGGATAGTCGAGCCCGGCGGCAATGCTGTAAGTCTCGTGAATCTGCCCGTCGCCGTCCTGCAGCAGCAGGCTCTTCATCCCGTGCAAGACTCCCGGAGTCCCCCTGGCGAGGACGGCACCATGCTCACCGCTGTCCAGCCCCTTGCCCGCCGGTTCCACTCCCACCAGCCTCACAGTCTCGTCCTCCAGAAAGGCGGAGAATATGCCAATCGCATTGGATCCGCCGCCCACGCAGGCAACGACGTAGTCGGGAAGCCGTTGGTAGCGACTCTGGAATTCCGCTCTGCACTCGTCACCGATCACCTTCTGGAAAAACTTGACTAGCGTCGGGAACGGATGTGGTCCAGCAGCCGTGCCCAGGAGATAGTGCGTGTCGCGCAGGTTGGCGATCCAGTCGCGGAGCGCGTCATTGATGGCGTCCTTGAGGGTTCTGCCTCCGGTCTTTACCGGATGCACGGTGGCACCGAGCAGCCTCATTCTGAACACATTGGGCTTCTGGCGCTCCATGTCGACCTCGCCCATGTATATCTCCGTGCGCATGCCCATGAGCGCACCGACCATCGCAGTAGCCACTCCGTGCTGCCCGGCTCCTGTTTCGGCAATAATCCGGCTCTTGCCCATCGCGGCAGCCAGCAATGCCTGCCCGATCGCATTGTTGGTCTTGTGCGCGCCACCATGCAAAAGGTCTTCCCGCTTGAGAAAAATCTGAGCACCGTACAGCTTCGACAAGTTCTTCGCATGATAGAGCGGGGTCGGGCGGCCCGCGTAATCGCGCAGCAGGCTGTGGAATCGTTCAAGGAACGCGCCATCCTCACTCAGCCTGAGAAATGCTTCCTCCAGCTCCTCGAGAGCCGGAACCAGAGGCTCTGGGACGTAGACGCCACCGAACTGTCCGAACTTGCCTAATGTGCGCATCGCTCAGACGCCTCCTTTACCGCCCGGCAGAACTTCTCGACTTGCACCGGATCCTTTACCCCTGGAGCCTTTTCCACGCCCGAAGCAACATCGACCCCATGAGGCTTGACCGACCGCACCACGTCGCCTACGTTCTCCGGAGTGAGCCCACCAGCAAAAAGGAACGGGGCTATATCCCGGGGCGCCGCTGCAGCCACTCGCACGGCGCCCGCCAACCAATCAGGCGCATCGACTCCTTTCGGTCGATCAAGCAGAATCATTTCCGCCAGCCCCTTGTAACTCCTAACCAGGTCCCATTCGAATTCAGGCGTCAACTCAAACGCCTTAATGGCCGGCAACGCAAGGGCACGAAGCAGTTCAGGCGATTCCGTTCCGTGATATTGAACCATATCCAGTGCCGAAGCCGAGAATGTCTCCGACACGAAGTCCGGATCACTGTCCTTGAACACGCCCACCACCCGGGCCTTGCCTTTCACGGCACGCGTGATGTCGCTTGCCACCCCTCTCGATACCCTGCGGGGGCTTCCTTCAGCGAAGACGAGTCCAATCAACGTCGCACCGGATGCGATGGCAAGAAGCGCGTCCTCCACGCCGGTAATTCCACAGATCTTGATCACGGTCGTCACTTTCCGGTCAGCTCCCTTAGCTTGCCTTCGATGTCGTCGGACTGCATCAGGCTGGATCCGACTAGAAACCTGGTGCAACACGGCAACAAGCGCTCAATGTCGGAGCGGCTTTGAATGCCGCTTGCAGAGACGATCATCACTCCTCCCGGGATAAGCGGCACCAGACGCTCGGTCGTGGAAAGGTCAATCTCGAAGGTCGTCAAGTCTCGATTGTTAATGAGCATGACACGAGGAGACACCGCCAGGGCACGCCTCACTTCCTCCGCGGTCTGGACTTCAACCACGGGAGTCATGCCAAGCTCCAGGATCGCCGAATGAAGGTGTGCAAGCTGCGAATCGTCCAGAATCTTGGCAATGAGCAGCACCGCCTGTGCCCCGGCGCGCCGGGCCTGGCGAACCTGGCAAGCGTCGAGAACAAAGTCCTTGCACAGCGTCGGCCGAGGTGAGTGAGAGCTCACGTATGACAGCAGCTCGATGCTCCCGCCGAAGTACTTCCTGTCCGTCAGAACGGAGATGGCATCGGCATGCGCATTGTAGGATCGCAAGAAGTCGTCCGGATCGACGTTCGCGCGCAAAGTCCCGGCCGAGGGAGATGACGGCTTGATTTCGGCAATCAGCTTGAGTTCATCACCGCTCAGAGCCTTCTCAAAGCTTCCATCACCATATGTGATATCATCCGCCTCCTGCTGCGGCATGGATCGCTTCATGTCTTCGATTTCCCTCAACTTGTGAGCGACGATCTCAGGCAGTACAGCGGGCATACGACCTCCTGGACTTCTGGAACTTTTCCGCCACGGCTCCGGAGGCCAACAGCTCCTCAGCCATCGACCTGCCCTCATCGATGCTGGTTGCCTTCCCAGAGGCGTAGAATCCCGCCCCGGCATTCAAGCAAATCATCTTGTAATAGGACGACGCTTTGTCCTCGCCGTTGATCAGCGCATGGAATATTTTGGCG
>DATNRD010000142.1:0-2536 GCA_036703665.1 Candidatus Obscuribacterales bacterium | reverse complement strand
GGAGCCGGCGATAGACCGGCGTACAGCGAGGCGAGAGCCGCGAGGAGCGGGTCGCCGCCGAGCGTCTTGTCGCGCGGAGGAGCCGACGGAGGAAGGCGACGGAGCGCTTATTTAGGGATTAAAAGCAAAAAGAAACGTTGTGATGAAATTGAAGCCGGCGTGACCGATTATCGTCGTCGTTGTGTTGGTATAGCGCCTGACGATGCCCATGAGCGCTGACCAGCCTGCTACCTGCACGATGTATATGGGCGCATGGCTGAACTGCCCGTGCAGGAGTCCGTGCAGGATGGCTGTCGGCAATATGCCGAACACCGGTTGCAGCGCCCCGCGCATGAGCGTCTCTTCGCCGACTCCCGCACACAAACCGGTGGCCAGAGCGAGGATTACAGCCGGGCCGGCGCCTCCGCCGGCAGCGAAGGTGCCGGCGTTGTATGTGGAGAGCTTGGAGGCGAGGCTCCCTTCCATCCCGTGCGTGAACAGCGACCAAATCCAGTCATATCCGAAGGTCATGAAAATCAAGCCGAGCCCGATGCCAACTTGTATCCACGACGGCTTGACCCAACCGAGTCGCGTCATCGACTGCCGCGGTTTTCGCGCCACGAAGATACCAACACCGCAGAAGGCCAGCAATACCAGACCGATCCCGTTGTAGGACAAGAGTTGGTCGAGAGGAACAGGCATGGGAATCGGCAGCATCGGCATCTTCGCCGAATCCGGCTCGATGCTGCCCAGCAGGAAGCCGGCGGATGTGACATAGATCCACAGTGCCACCAAATGCGGCATCGATTGCGGCACGAAGATCCGCTCCGACAAAAAGGCTGCGGCGGCTCGTGCCCGGATGGGACGGGCATTCTCGCCTGCCTCTGCACCGACGGCCGCCGGCGGCTCCGGTTGCTGCTCCGCCGCACCGGCGCCTTTGCCGGAGGCAGCCAGCACGACACGTCCGGAAACGATACTTTCGATCACCGACAGGACGTAGGACAGCGCCGTGCGAAAAGGCAGGAAAAGCAAAAGGCCTGTGGCAGCGCACATGCCCACCAGCACGCCTAACCCCCAGGGATTGTTCTCAGCATTGGCGCTCCAACCGAGAGCCGACACCACCTCTCCTCCGAAGCATATGACGATGATTGTCCGCAAAACCCAGGCCAGCCATGGCTGGTGTCGCGCACCATGGGCAACCAGCCCGAGTACGCAGCATGCTAGAACCACAAAGAAGTCAAGTGTCACAGGAAGACCCGGCCGATGCGCTAAATTTAAGTTTCGGGGTGATTTGGCGCTTATGCCCTCGTGCTATTATATTGTCAAGGTCTAAGCGCGCGCTCATGTTTATCATAGTGGTTTACACAACGCGTTGCTGAGGACATGAAGTTCGGAGGTCAATGTATGAATCGTTACTTGACAGCAGCTGCACTAGCCGGCGTGTTCGGCCTTACTCTCTTTGCTACCTCTAGCTTTGCGGGTCCGTTAATGCTCGGTCCTGTTCGGGCGCCGGCTCCGGCTCCGAAGGTCTTCGTCGCTCCAGTGGTTAAGACGGTCCCCATTCAGACGCAACTGCTCAACACCTACCGCCAGGTGCGTTCCTTCTGGCTCTCCAGAGCAATCGTCAGATAGGGCGCCGCCTGACCTTCGGACTTCGTTTACGGGCCACCGCCTGGCGGTGGCCTGTTTTTCGCCCTTAATGCCTCACCGGTCGGGCCGCGCCCGACCGAACCGCAAAGCTGTCACTTGCCGATTCTGACCACAATCTCGTCGGGGGCAGCCAGGTTCAGACGCTCCCTGGCAAGCCTCTCTATGCCGGTCGATGACCGGTAGCTGGTCAGCCCGTCTCGGAGCTCTCGATTGACCTCCTGAGCCTGCTCCTGGCCCAGCCGGAGCGCCACCGCCTGCTTGTGCAGAAAGATCTGCCGCTCGACGCTGCCCGCGATCGACCTGCCAGCATGAATGATAGCCAGTACGATCACCACCATGGTGACAATCTCCCTTATGGCTTTGGCTGTGGACATCGCTTGTCTCTCCGCCGGCAACACGGCCGGCGCTGCCGGCTCCAATCGGACAGGGGATCGGGTGCTGCCGGAGCGCGTTCGTGCTTTCGCTCCGGGCGCATCTTAACATCCTGCCAAGCCGAAGGACAAGCCGTGGCAAGCAACCTTCGGCTACGGCAGAAGCAGGCAGGAAATGGCTAAACGGCGGGGGCCCTGACCGCCAAACCGCCCTACGCCCTGGCCTTTAATTTGTCGAGGGCGTCATGTGCAGGCGCCTTCCCTTTCAAACCCGCCAGGATGCTGTCCACCTGCGCCCTGAAGTCCGCCACCATGCGGTCGACGCGCTCGGCAGAGGTAGCCTCGAAGTAGAGCCGAATGAGCGGCTCGGTCCCCGATGGGCGAATGAGGAGCCACGTGTCGTCGTCCAGATAGAGCTTCAAGCCGTCTGCGCGCCCTACCTTGACCACCTGCTCGCCGGCGATGGAATCAAGCGGTGCACTGTTCAACTTTTCCATGAGCAGGCGCATGCTGCTCGCATCGAGGTGCAAGTCCGA
>DATNRD010000141.1:0-2937 GCA_036703665.1 Candidatus Obscuribacterales bacterium | reverse complement strand
GGAGCTGCTCGGGTCGTCTGACCCGCGTCTGGCGATGACCGTTGAGAGCCTCGCCAGTCTCTATCTTCAGAACAAGCGTTATGCCGACGCCGAAAAACAGGCCAAGCGGGCCGTGGAACTCAGGCAGGCGATGCCCGGCACCAACGGGCAGGCGCTGGCCAGGAGCCTGGTTATCCTGGCCTCCGTCTATCGGTTGGCGGACAAGCCTGCCCAGGCGGAACCGCTGCTTATTGAGGCCATGAGCGCCGTCGAGAAAACCGCCGGTGCCGACAGCCCGCAGATGGTGCAAACTCTGTCGCTCCTGGCATCCGTTTACCATGACCTGGGCAAGACCGCCGATGCGGAGGCGGCATACAAGCGGGCGCTCTGGCTGTGCGAGCGCAGCGGTGACAGCGCTGCGCTGCCGGCTCTGCTGGAGGATTATGCCATGCTTGTCTGGGGCGCCGGGCGCCCGACTGAAGCCGAGCCGCTTCTGACCAGGGCGCTGGCTCTCAGGGAGAGGCTGCTGGGCCCTGGTCACCCTGAGTCAGTTGGCACCATGAGGAGACTGTGCAGCCTCTACCTTTCTATGGGGCGCTATATGCTGGCCGAACCGATGTGCAGGCGGGTGCTGGAGTCCGCGCGGCGGACGCCTGGTTTCTCCCAGCTCGATCTGGCCACCGACATGCACAATATGGGTGTGCTGTATTATGCCCAGGGCAAGCACGAGCAGGCCGAGCAGATGTTTCGGATGGGGCTGGAAACTCGCGAGCGCGTGGCAGGACCTGACCATCAGCTCGTAGCAGAAAGCCTTGCCGGGCTGGCTCGATCGCTCAGCGACCAGGGTAAGGTGAGCGAGTCGCTGCCACTGTTTGCACGCGCGGTGGCGCTCGACGAGAAGTCCGGCGAGGCCACGCTCACGCTGGCCAGCGATCTCGAGGACTATGGCAACGCCTTGCTCAAGGCCAGGGCAAACCGTGAGGCGGAAAGCGTTCTGCGTCGAGCTCTGGAAATAAGAGCGAGCAAGCAGGGTGCGGAAAGCCCGGACTTGCTGCCGCCGCTGCGTGACCTGACGGACGTGCTGGCATCGGAAATGCGTTATAGCGAGGCGGAAACGACCGGCGAGCGTGCCCTGCGTCTGGCCGAGAAAGCGCTGGGAGCGGACGACCCGCGGCTGATTGCCGATCTAGATCGGCTGGCAGGGGTTTATGAGTCCAGCGGCAAGCCGGCAGAAGCGCAGGCACTGCTTTTACGGTCGCTGGCCCTGGCGCAGAAGAGCTCCAACGCAGGGGAAGCCCTGGTGCGCCGCCTGACGAAGCTTGCCGCCCTGGCGGAAGCCCAGGAGAAAGAACAGGAATCGCTTGCATATTATCAGCAGGCAATCGCGCTTCTGGAACGTGGCAAGGGTCCCTGTCATCCCGACGTCGCCGGCGTGCTGGAGGCACAGGCGAAGTCGTTGCGCAAGTGGAACAAGGCTGCCGAGGCGGAAAAGCTCGAGTCCAGGGCGAAAGCGATCCGCGAGAAAGGCAAGACCGCCGCCCAAACGACCCCCAAGTAGAGGGGGTGCCTCTGCATCCTCTTCTGCACAGGCGGCTCGTACGTCTCGCCGCCTGTGCTTGGCGCCACAAGAGGCTCGGCGGCCGATGGGGTCGCCGCCGTTGCCCCGCTATACCCTGGCTGAAGGCTGCGCGCAACGCTTTGCGCGCGCGCTGGATCTTGACATGGACGTTTGAAAGATACGCAAATCAGGTATGTACTTGACGGAGCCTGACCGTTCCCGTAACTTACCCATTTAAGGGGGATGTTCGATGGATTTGCCGCTGACGTGACCGGCGTTGATACAATAAGAACGCACGCCGCGCTTACGACCTGAATCCCCTCTGGGTGACATTCTTGGAAGGCGCAGAGAAGGCTAGAAAAGGATCCAGGGTTCTAATTGGACATACCAACACAACAAGCAATTGAAAGGCGGTCGGTATTTCGCCCGCGTACTGTGGTTTGCGAGCGGCATGAGCTTATCCGGTTTGGCTTGAAGCGCGTTGTGTCGGAAGTCGTTGACGTTGTAGGTGAAGCGGCCGATGGCATGGTGGCTACCGAGCTTATCAGACGTTTGCGCCCAGACTTTGTCATCCTGGATGTAGATCTGGACATATTGAACGGTGTCGAGGTTTGCCGGCGCGTCAGCCAGGAGCTCCCCAACTCGAACATCCTGGTGCTGACGGACTCCTATCACGCCACGAAGTATCACAATCAGCTCCTGCGCGCCGGTGCTCGCGGGTTCTGCCTGAAGAGCTCGGGGCCCAGAACGCTCTTCGAAGCCATCGAACAAACGACCAGAGGGCTGCCCTACTGCGATCCCAAGATCACGCAACTGGTCAAGCAGAGCCCCTCCACGTCGTTGCCCAACACCAACCTGACCGATCGCGAAATCGAGGTGCTGATCCGGCTCGATCTCAGGAATAAAGAGATTGCCGAAGAGCTGGATATGAAGCTGCGCACGGTAGAAAAGCACATCGAGTGCATCCTGGCTAAGTTGAAGGTGCCGACCAGGACCGCGGCAGCCTTGAAGGCCGTGCAGCTGGGTTATGTTCTCTTGCCCAAGATGCCCGGACGCGACCCGGTTACCGGTGTAAGCCACGAGCAGACGGTGGCGGAGCTGCAGGCGGAGCTGGCAATTGCCAATGAGCACTTGAAGGCATTGCTGAAGCAGAACGAGCTGCTTAAAGAAGCGCTCAACGAGAAAATGCGCCAGCCTTCGCCCGGGTCTAGCGCCGGAGGTTAACTGCTTCCTCTTTGATACCGGCGGCTGCTTTGCTATTGTGTCCCTTCGGTTTGCATGAGGGGAGCCTCGGCCTTGCTTTTCTTGACCAGGAATCAGCTCTCTGGCGCGCTGGCTCTTGCGGTCTGCGTCTTTCTGACCGCCGGCTCCATGCCCGCCGGAGCAGAGCCGGAGCAGGC
>DATNRD010000140.1:0-3780 GCA_036703665.1 Candidatus Obscuribacterales bacterium | reverse complement strand
CGTGTACACCACTGAGAGAAATGTAGGGAGCGCGGAGGCGATCATGGGGTTGGAGGAGCGACCTGGAAATCCGCGAGCGCGCAACAAGCGGGTCTGGGCAAGCGTCGAGAAAGAGCCGGAAGCCGTTACCGAAGAGATGTTTCAGGAGGCTTTGCGTCGAGATCCCTGGCGACGACGGCCGTGGGTGGTACTTGTCGATGGGAACGAGCAGCAGCTCAAACTTATCAAGGACGCGGCCAAGCGACATCGGGTAAACATCACGCTGGTACTCGATTTTGTCCATGTCCTGGAGTATCTGTGGAAAGCTGCCTACTGCTTTAAGGAGGAGGGAACCGAAGCCGCGGAGGCCTGGGTGGCCGAGCGAGCCCTGAAGATCCTGAAGGGGAAAGCCAGCGATGTGGCCGCCGGAATGCGCCGCAGCGCCACGCTGCGGAAACTGTCCGACACAGATCGGAAGCCAGTGGATACCTGTGCTGATTATCTACTCAAGTACAACCCTATGCTGCGATACGACCAATGCTTGTCCGAAGGCTTCCCGATCGCCACTGGGGTTATCGAAGGCGCGTGTCGTCATCTGGTGAAAGATCGCATGGACATCACCGGTGCACGATGGGGAATCAAAAGCGCGGAAGCCGTACTCAAACTCCGCTCGCTCCAATCAAGCGGAGACTTCGATGACTATTGGGAGTTCTACAAACGCCAAGGGGTCAAGCAGCATCGTTCCCGCTACGCCACCCCGGACTTTGCCCGGGCCGCCTGAACCTGTCGTTTTGAAAATGCTGCACCCAAAAGCTTTGGCTCGAATGGACCGGGAAGCACGCGTCGAACGACCTCCGGCTTCGCGCGAAAGTTGACAAGAATGCGCCTGCGAATGAGGCCGCGAATCTCAGGGAAGTTCATGGCGGCGAGCCCCTCGACCGGCTCGATGCTCCTATCATAACCTGCAGGTCAGCGAGCACTGCGTCGGTGCGCCTGAAGGCGCATCCGTAAACAACTTCGATACAAGCCTCCTGTAAGGTCGGCATTGATGGCGCCGGGTAGAGGCGCTTACCGGACCAGGCAGGAGTATTGCAGAATGTGCGGAAGGTTGACAGAAGCGGAAATCGGGAAAGAGGCAGCAAGGCTGGAGCAGGTGGCGGTGAGGAGTGAGGGAGCGCTGGCTCAGCAGCTGCACGAGATGTGTCCGGAGGACCGGTTGGCGGTCGCCAAAAGGATGGTGTGGGACCAGCAGCAGCATCCGTCCACGTCTTTGCCGAAAATTGAGTTCTACGATGACGGAGACCTTAAATCCGCAGAAAGGAAGGATGCTGACGGCGATGTGGAGTGCCGGGTATACGACGACCATACCGGCCGATTGGTAGTGCGCGAGCTAAAGGACAAGGATTCATGGCAACGCTACCAGCACGATCCCAGGACCGGAAAGCTGACGGCATACGACCGAGTCAATGACGATGGCTCTCGGGAACACTCGGAGTTCGCCGATAATGGCAACCGGACGGTCATGGTGCGGACCGACGCCAAGGGCAACGAGGAGACTGTGACATTTGATCCTGCGACAGGCAAGGAAGTAGCAAGCGACATCAAGTTCAAAGATAAGTCAACCCTGCACATCGTCTTCGACTTGGACGGCAGCGTCAAAGAACTCGACTGCAAGGACAGAGCCGGGAATGTCTACCACTGGAAGCGCGACTCCCAGGACAAGCGGGTAGCCTCGGTGACAGACATCCCTAACCCTTACCCGATGACCGGAGTCGATGCCCGAGAGATCAAATTTGCCAACGGCTTCAGAGTGCACCTCGACTTCGCCCCTTCTTCGACATATATATGGAAAATCTTCACTTCCGACCGTGATGTGAAAGGGGTCAAGAACGTGAACATCAGCTACATTACACGGCGCTGAAGCACATGGCCGCGTTGCGGCAAGTCCGTACGCCAGTGACCCTGACCGGACGCGATAGAGACTCCGTGGACAGCTCACCAGCAACCTCGCCCAGCCGAGGCCGGGCGCTCGGCGGAGCGCGGTCGAAAAATAGTTTGAGGCGCTGGCACTTTCGTCGGTCCGCGTCGCCGGGACCGGCCTGCATTGTGTAAGGATGCAGGCCGAATCCTCACTTCTGACCAGGAACGGTGAATGATGGGCTGATGTTCTTCGGAAGCCCCAGATTGATGTCTTTTGGAACCTTCGGTCCGATGTTCTTTGGTATATAGATGACGTTCAAGCCTGTTTGACCTCGATAGCCGTCAATCTTCCAGTAGTTCGCCTCCGGTATCATGCGCAAGTTTACCCAACATCCCTTGCCGTTAGCATCAAAGCCTTCCAACCAGACGTCGGCGTGTCCGTCGGCATCGATCTTGTCTTGGCCGCGGACCTTGCAGTCGAAGACGTAGTCTTGCTTCATGGCGGCCAGCTCTTTCTGCTGCTCTGCCGGGCTTTTCCTGCCGACGTAGACGTTGTAATAGTGTTCGGTGAAGAACGGTCGTATCTGGTCGTAGCGCGTAGCGTCACGTAATGCCTGCTCATACGCAAGCGCGCAGGCGGATGGCGTCACGCCCGCCGGCATGTTGGCAGCGGCACGGATCTGCGCTTGTGCCGCAGCTTGCTGGTTATACTCTTGCTGCTGATAGCGCTGGTCCATCTTGCGGAGGAACTCTCGTCCCTGAGGACTGAACTGTTGCCGGTGCTGATCTCTCATGCGCTCAAAATCAGCGCGCATTTGCGCTCGTCTGCGTTGAACATCGGCATCGCTCTGCGCCTTGGCCAAAGGCGCGGATATCGCGGATACGAGTGTCAAGCACAGGATTACTTTGGGGAATCTCACAGGTACGAACCTCATCCAGTTGGTATCCTTGTACCACAAGTTTCGCCCTGCACTGTACCGGGGAGTCCAGGCTAGCAACAGGTGCGGCCCGCGCTATGAACGCTGCGCAGCCAGTAGGCTACTGGAGTGGCTGCTGGACGGCGCCCAGCGATCCAGCTGCAGGCTTCCTGCCTTGTGCGACCTTGATCAGCGTTGCGACGTCGTCCATCAGCTGAATGCCCGACTTCCCCGGGCTGAAGTCAAGCTCGCGGTTGAGCTGGTCCAGGCGGGCCGGCAAGTGCATCTCCGGAAACGTGCGTCCGAACACCCGCACTTCGCACCAGCCCACGTGCGTGAGCAGCCTGGCGCCCGGTGGGGGAGGATCAGGCGAGCGCACCAGCGGATCCTCCTGGCGAGCCTTAAGGGACTGGCCAGCTTCCTGTGATTCTTGCATAGCGGCCTGCTGACCCTGTCCGCCCGGCGCTGCCATACCAATGTTGCCCAGTCCGCGTATCCCCAATAGCGAACTGCCGACGATGTTAAGCAGCTGCCGGGGTAGTTGCGATCCCGGTCGCTGATCGGTGGCTGCCTGACCGTCGCTGTTGCCCTTTAGCGACACGTCTTTGCGAAGCTTCTTGCGCGCGTACTTCTCGAGGGCGTCCGTCCGTTCGCTCAGGTCCGGGTTGCTGGAGGGAGCGCCAAAGGCTTTGGCTTCCATGCGACTGAGACGATCTGCTGGCGGTTCGTCTGGAAACGTTTGCCCCAGGATGGCATTCTCCAGGGCAGTTATGCGCGGATAATCGGATTGGTCCGCCTGCGCCTGGTCGTCATCGTCGGCTGCGCTTTCCGTGCCAGGGTCTGGCTTGAACAGCGGTTTGTGCGTGGTCTGCTCGATGTAGTCTTCCAGTTTGTCGGTCCTGTCGCCCAAAGCAGCCTGGTCCGAGGATGTGCCAAATACCTTCCGCTCCATCCTGGCCAGACG
>DATNRD010000139.1:0-2594 GCA_036703665.1 Candidatus Obscuribacterales bacterium | reverse complement strand
AATTGTCTTCGTACTATGCGAATTCCTTCCCTGTTCTCTTCACCATCACCAGTTGAGCTTAGCGTGCCAACCATCACACGGTGGCCGGCTTCATGCAGGGACCGAGCCAATTCAGCGTAAAAGCTGGCCAGTCCCCCGTTGGTGCCTTCCGGTGGAAATGCTGTTGTGAGAAGAGCTATGCGCATATTTGTGAATGCAGCCTAAGCAACGAATGAAGCTCGCTCAGGCTTAAATGCTTGCAAACAAGAATTGTCGACCTGCTTGCGCGCGTCACCATGCTTGCTGTATTGTACATCCCTGCTCTCTGTGCACCAGAACCGTTTAAGGATTATACGGGCATAGGTCCGGTAGTTGCCGCAGCAAATTCTAATTACCGGTGGAACCGGCTTTATAGGCTCTCATCTGGCGCGGAAGCTGCTTAGCCTAGGCTATAGCGTTGCCGTCCTGGGCAGGCGTCCTGCGGATTCCTCATTAATTGACTTACATGGTGGCGATCCGGCGTTAGATGTCCTTATTGGTGACCTTTCCGATGGCCGGCTGCTTGATCGCGCCCTGGGTGATGCGGAGACCATCTTTCATAAAGCCTCCTCCTACCGAGATGCGACTGGCTCGCCTATTGAAGATGTCTTGCACTCAAACATAAGAGGAACCCAGGCGCTAATCGCGGCACTGCGTCGCGGCAAGCATCGAGTGCGAAGAATTCTCTTCGACTCGTCAATAAGTGTGTACGGCGAAGGCAATTACCTGTGCGACAGATGCGGTATTGTACGGCCATCGGTGAGAAGCGCGCGAGTTGTTCTCGAGACCCAGTGCTTCGATCCGCCCTGTCCCAACTGCAGCGGACGTATTCAGCCTCAGGCTACGCCCGAAACCGCTGCCCTCAACGGCGCCTCTGCCTATGCCAGGTCCAAGAAGACGCAAGAGACTCTCATGCAGTCGGCAGCTCGAGAAGTGGGCTTCGATCTGGTTATTTTTCGCTACGCCACCGTCTATGGTCCCGGCCAGACCAGTTCAAGTCCGTATGCACGCTTCATTGACGTGCTCCGTACAGGTGGGACTGTAATCGTAAATGAAGATGGCCGCCAGAGGCGGGATTTTGTCTATGTCGACGACGTTGTCCGCGCCAACGTCATAGCGCTGGAACGTGATACCACGGGCGTTCATATCTACAACGTTGGAACTGGCATGGACACACCCTTGATTGAGTTCGTCTCCTATGCAAGGGATTTTGCTCCCCGGCAATCTGGAACGCCTCCAGGCGGTATCGAGGTTACAGGTCGTATGGTCGCCGGTGACGTCCGCCACTGCAAAATCGACTGTTCCTTGCTGGAGAAGGAGTTGGGCTTTAAGGCCGAAGTAAGCTGGAAGACGGGAGTGCATCTCTGGCTGGCGAGCCTGCCTGCTACCACCGCCAGTGCACCTTGAGTGGCCATACCAGGCGAGCAAGTCGCCCAGAACGAGGCTTTCTCGAGCGTCTCCTGTCATGGCGCTAGAGTCCGCGCAGTCGATTACACCATGCGCATAGCACTTGCCAGCCGTGAATTCCGCTTGCGGCGTGAATTCGGCTGGCGCGGTCCACAATGACGGTCGAGGCTGCCTGCAATACGGCGCCAGCGCTTGCACTATGGTGGGATGCGGAAAACAAGAACGCCGGGCATCAAGTCCGGCGTTTCTTAGCTTGGTTGCGGGGGACAGATTTGAACTGTCGACCTTTGGGTTATGAGCCCAACGAGCTACCAGACTGCTCCACCCCGCGGCAGAGGGTAGGTTTACGCCGCAAGCGGCTGCACTACAACAATTGAATGTTAACATAATTCGGCTTGCCGGCTGTGGAGGCAGGTTAATTGTCCCTCACTCCGGGGAGCCGCAGGCATCTGGTTGGCCGGTGAAGAGGGGCAGGAAGGCGACTGCCGGGCAACGCGGGCGGTTGGGTAGGCGGAGTTAAGTTCTGAGAAATCATGAAAGCGGTGTTACAGAGGGTATCCCGGGGCTCCGTGACAGTGGACGGGCGGGTGGTCGGCGCCATCGGCACCGGGCTGGTAATCCTTGTCGGGGTAGAGCAGGGCGACACCGAAAAGGATAGCGCCTACCTGGCTCAGAAGTGCGCGGAACTGCGCATCTTTGCCGACGACGAGGGGCGCATGAACAGATCGATTAAGGAAGTGGGCGGTGCTGCTCTGGTCGTCTCCCAGTTCACGCTGATTGCGGACTGGCGCAAGGGACGGCGTCCCGGGTTCACCCGTGCGGCTTCGCCGGCTGAGGGCGAGCGACTGTACCTGCATTTTGCCGATGAGCTGCGCCGGTGCGGCGTGCCCGTAGAGACAGGAATCTTCGGAGCGCACATGGACGTCGAGCTGGTCAACGACGGCCCGGTGACCCTGCTGCTCGAAAATCAGTTCGAGCCAGGCGGTAGCTGATATAGCCCACCAGGCAATGCCAGCAGATGCGTAACCTGCCGCTGGAGACCGTGCGCGGCATCCGCACTACAGCGAGCGCGTGGCGCCCCGGCGACCGGGCTCGGATACCGGATAAGGCGTATAACCGGCGGCGTCCTCCACCAGCAGTTCTCTCATGTAGTTGCGCAGGTGCTTCTG
>DATNRD010000138.1:0-4599 GCA_036703665.1 Candidatus Obscuribacterales bacterium | reverse complement strand
ATCCCATCGACAGCTCTGCCGAGCGCCTTTTGGGTGGCGGGCAAGGCCAGATTCATGGCTGCCCCGCCGATGCCCGCCTGCACCAGCTGCTCGTACTCAGGCAGATGCCCGCTGGCAACCAGATGCGCTACCGAGTGTTGGGCGGATGCGCCCAACATGCCTGTCACCAGGCGTGCCTGGATGCGCTGACCCGGGCTGAGCGTGCGGCTCACGGCGTTGCCCTTCTCGAAGATGAAAAAGGCGGTGGCGCCGCCCAGAGCATTGCCCAGATGCGTCTCTCCGGGGCGCGGCACGCGCAGGCCGTCGTAGGCTGCCGCTCCCAGAATCTGTGCTGCCTGCTCGCTCTTGAGCAAGCGCGCCATCGCCCCTTCGGCGCCGACCACCTGCCCGAACTTGCGCATAGACCCGCCTGCTGCCTTGCCGGCCAGCCCGTAGGGCACAAGCATGGCCAGCCCGCCGGAAACCCCCTGGACGAGCCATGTCGGGGTAAGAAAGTCCGCCGGCGGCACCGCTCTCAATTCGCTCTTGCCCAGCAGCTCCTCGCCCGCCAGCGTACGGCTGACCAGGTTGACGGTGCTGGCCAGGGCGTTGTAAGGCTCGATGATCCCGGAATTTATCGCCGGATTGGCAAGGTTGTCGCCCAGCCAGTCCAGTAGCGAACGGCTCTGCGGCACTGAGACCTGAGACGCCTGGTCGGGGGTTTCCAGATTCCTTGAAAGATCGCTGACCATAGGCTTGTTTTTCTCGTAAAAGAAAAAGAAAGCCAATGGTGACAATCCCTTGCTCGATTAAAATTCGTGGTGATCTTCCCCTGCCGCAGCGCCTACATCGCTGGGTGCAAGCGGGCGCCAGCCAACCGCTTGCCTAACTGGCGGCGCATCGACCGGTCATGGCGGGTCGACGCAGGCTCACCATGGCGGTGCCCGCCCCAACCCGGTTCACGCAAGGCTGATCCACCCGGCACAGGAGAAACCCGGCCACCGATGGCACCGCGGGCGGAACACTCTCAGCGGCTCATGGTCCGGGGTTCCAGGTAGCGTGGCCCGGCAACGATGGATGGCAGCCGGCGGCCACCCTGCCTGTAACTGAGTATCAGGCAGGCCCGGGCCCGGGGCTCGATTCGACCGCTTGGGTTGCGTCGGCAGCCTGCTTCTTGGGGCGTCTTTCGGTGAGGAACTTCCACACTTTGGCCAACCAGGATTCTCTGGTGTTTTCCCGCTGTGCAATCAGCTCCAGCTCCCCTGCATCAAGCCAGACGCCGCTGCAGTGTGGACACGTCTCGATCGGTACGTCGTGGACGACGCTTTGCTCGAGATGCTCGCCGCACTTCGGGCAGAGCATCTTCATGGTCTCCTTTACCCTTGCCGTTGCTTGCAATCGAAGGTTTTCCCTGAGCTTTTCCAGGAGCGCCTTTTCCTCGTTTTTGAGGCTGTCCTCACTCATTGTGACGTTGCTTTCCTCGGGCATGAAACCCTCCTTGCCACTGCCCTGTCGCTGTCGTAAGACCGTTGCGGCGGCCGGGCGCCAGGCGCGCCTGGCGAACATACCTCAATTCTACTGTGTGTTGTCGATGCTGGTTCTCCGGGCGTAAGGTTCAAGTCATCACTGTGGGCGCTGCCGAGTACAAAACGCTTCCTTACCCTGTCCCCCAGGGATGACGCGCCTCCTGGGGGCGCGGGCGTCCGTGCGCCTGCCATGCTGTTCCACCGTTTCGCAGCTCGGCCCACCTGAGCGTTCCGGTCTGCTACCATGCCGGCGGATGGACCTATTCTTTCAGAGTTGAAGAAACCGTCGACCTTAGATGAATCTGCGTATCGGACTGACCGGGAGCAATTTGAAAAGCCTCGACCACGGCGTGGTCAGGGTGAAGGGCACGGATGGTCTCTCGGTCATCCTGGTCGATAGGACGGTCAGAGGAACCGCCTCGGCAGGCAGCGAGAAACCAGCCGCTCAGCTTCCAGCCGGGCGGCTCTTGGAAGTAAAGTCCGTCGATGGATTGCTCGTGGCGCAAGGCTTGCCGGCGCTTGTGGGCAGACGGGCAGTCAAGATCAAGTTGGTGCCCCGTTCCGGGCAGACACTGATATGCCTGCCAGGCTTGAACCGTGCAGGCACGGGAGCCAATCCCTGCTATCGTGGCATGCTGGAGCTTACGCCCGCGGCCGGGGCGGTGCGCGCCGTCCTGGTTACCGAGCTGGATGCCTACGTGCGCGCGGTGCTGGCCTCGGAGATACCGGGCTCCTACAGGCTCGAAGCCATCAAGGCGCAGGCGGTGGCCGCGCGCAGCTACGGGATTCGCCCCCGCATAAGCCACGATGGCGATGGTTTTAATGTCTGTGATTCCTATTTGTGCTGCCAGTATTTCGCCGGCACCACCGGTGATATCGCCCCGAACTATGCAAGGGCGATCGAAGAGACCGCCGGAGAGGTTCTCACATATGCGGATAGCCCGGCACTGGCGCTGTTCAGCTCGTGCGCGGGCGGTCACACGGAGAATTACGACAATTGCTTTTCCGATCCGCAAACCGGCGCCTTCCCACCCGACCCCATTCCGTACCTGACAGGTGTTGCCGAGGGCAGCCTGCCTGCCGGCTTTCCGTCGGAGAAGGGATTGCTAGCCTTGTGGAACTCGGCTCATCCGGCTACGGCCGATGCCTGGTCGCCTCACTTCCGCTGGAAGGTGACACTTTCCGAGCACGCTCTGGAGGGACACATGCACCATGTCATCGACGCTCTGTTAGCAGATCCTGAGTTTGCGCCCTTCATCGAACCGCCACCGTCGCGTCGTTTCGGACACATAGAGAGATTCGAGATCCTGAAGCGTGGTGTCTCCGGCTGCGCAATCGCGATGGCCATTCACACTTCCCACGGGCGCTGGGTCGCTAAAAAGGAGCTCGTCATCCGCAGCATATTCAAGAATCCCGACCTCGGTCTTGCTCGCCTCAAAAGCGCCAGGGTAGTCTTCGAGCACCGTCGCGACAAGTTAGGTCTTCTGTCCGGGTTGATCGTATTTGGACTGGGCTGGGGGCACGGCGTCGGGCTGCAGCAGACCGGTGCGGAGGGCATGGCTTCCGCCGGCAAGAACTACCGGCAGATACTGGCGCATTATTTCCCCGGTACGATGGTCGAAAGAGCGTCCTGAGACGCGCTGCCTTTAGCGGAGTCGCCTCAGCCGCGGGCGTAAGCCATCACCTGTGCGTTACTCTGAAATGTTGCCTGGTTCCCCGTTGGCGGCCAGCAAAGGCTCATCGATGCTTTCCACCGGCGGCGCGGCTGCCGAGGCATGCAGCCTTCCGTATGCTTTCATGACTTTTTCGGCAATCTGGCGATTGATCCAGGCGCCGCCAAACGCCACTGTTCTGGCGGCCTGGATAAGCTCATCACCGGAAAGGCTTTTCAGACAGTAGCCGTCCATGCCTGCTGCCACCGCGGCTACGATATCGTCATCGTCGTCGAAGGCAGAGACGATCAGCACCCGGGTCTCGGGGCGTTCTTCTTTGATCCGCTTTGTTGCCTCGATGCCGTTCATTCCAGGAATGTGAATGTCCATAAGGACAAGCCTGGGGCACAAGCTCACCGCCAGCTCGACAGCAGTATCGCCGTCGGCCGCCTGACCTATGACCTTGAAGCCGTTGTTTTGCTCGATGAGATTGACAAGACCGATCCGCAGCAGCGGTTCGTCATCGACGACAAGTACGGTTATCTCCTGACCCGAACCCATCAAAACCCTGCAGCAAAAAGCTGCGCCCCCTTACTGTCTCATTACCGCGAAAAGCGCGCGCAGTCAAGACGCAGAGCAGGGTTTGTGACCCCGCTACTGCAAAAAATACCTCACCGGGGTACGACTGGGCATCACCCGAACGGGTGGCTGACCCAAATGAGGGATGCCCACAGGTTCACCCGGATCGAGCAGTCCGCCTGCGGGACGCGCTGGGCGACCACCTGGTCCTATGCCCGAGCGCTGGCTGCCAGCCGTAACCGCTCGGTGCTGGCGTGACTGAGCAATGCTCTTATGCTCGGCGACTCGCAGGTCTGGCTGCTTTTGCAGGCGCTCTTGCCTGGCTGAACAGCGGTTCAAACTCAAGGATCCAGGTGTTCCCACTGGTTCTTACCTCTTGGGCTGTTTGCCCTTGAAGGTATACATCGCCGTGATCACCATGAGCGTCAGCGCACAGCCCACGATGAGAAAAATGCTGACAGCCATGAGGTTGAATCCGGACGGGTCGTTGCCCTGAATTTCTGCCATCATCCGCATGCCTTGCTCCAGAGACTGCCCCTGTGCCGGCTCTGCATAAAGTGTTGCGAGGCAAAGGGCCGTCGATGTAGCTATAAGCAGCGGTGTTCGCGGGAAATGCGGCATGTTATGGCTTTGCCTGCCAGCCGGGTTGCCGGTGCCTGAGGGTGACGCCCAATAGTTTCTCACAAGAAGCGCTGATCGGCCCCTGGCGCGACGTGCACGCCTACGGGTAAGCGACCAGGTCGGCTATGCTGCGCCCTGGAATGACTGTGTGTCCGGCGTGGCAGCCGACGCAGAAGCTCCTTGGTACGCCTTCCGAGGCATAGCCGAAGTGGTCGCCGGCAAAGCCGGCCAGGTGCGCCCGC
>DATNRD010000137.1:0-3285 GCA_036703665.1 Candidatus Obscuribacterales bacterium | reverse complement strand
TGTCGCCATAATCCGACTAAACTGATGAGGACGAACAGGATGAGCTGCATGGACACAACCAGGGACGAATTGTGGAATGAAACGGAGCTTGCTTACTGGCTCGCCTTCGATCAGGTCAATGTGGGCATAGGCACGAAGAAGGTGCGCCTGCTCCACAATCACTTTCACAGTCTGAAAACGGCATGGCACGCATCCGCTTCCGATCTCAGGCAGTTGCAGTGGATGAAGCCCGATGCGGTTGATGAGTTTATCAGCCGTCGTAAAGATGTAGACCCATATCGCCTGGTGGAGGCAGTTCAAAAAGCTGCTGTCGAGGCTTATCCCTTTTATCACCCGCTCTATCCGACGCGGCTCAGAGAAATACATGACCCGCCTATGGTGCTTTACATGCGTGGGCAGCTCAAGCCCGAGGACGCTATTCATTCTGTTGCCGTCGTGGGAACGCGCAGACCGACAAGCTACGGCACGCGCAATGCAAAAGAATTCGGCCGCGTCTTGGCCGCCAACGGCGTTACTGTTGTGAGCGGCATGGCAGTGGGAGTGGATTCTCTGGCTCACTGGGGAGCCATCGAAGGCGGTGGCAAGACAGTGGCCGTCCTGGCTTGTGGAGCTGATGTTTGCTATCCCTCTTCGAACAAGCCCCTCTACCAGGCGATCGTTGAGGCTGAGCGCGGGGCGGTAGTTTCAGAATTCTTCCCCGGCACGAGACCCGAGGGCTGGAGATTTCCGGCGCGCAATCGCATAATTAGCGGACTCAGCGATGCGGTAGTTGTCATTGAGGCTGGACACGACTCAGGCTCGCTCATCACCGCTCGACTGGGATTTGAGCAGAACCGCTCTATTTTTGCTGTTCCCGGGCGCGTCGACAGCCCGATGTCCCGCGGCACTAACCAGCTCATTGCCCACCACTTCGCTCAGCTGGTTCTTGATGCCCCTGATGTTCTTTCCCATTTGCATTGGATTTCTGTCGACAGAGGCACGGAAGTGACAACGATTGTCGAGCTTTTTGGGCGCGAAAAAGAAATTTTTGAATTGATATCCCCTGAGCCAGTGCATTTCGATTATCTTTGCGAAAAATCGGGCATGCAACCAGGGGAGCTCTCAGCTACTCTCACAATGCTGGAGCTGGCGGGAATTGTTACGCGCCATCCTGGGGATTGGTATTCGCGTCACGCTTGAGGCGCGCGGTTTTTGGGGATCAAGCTTGAAATTAACCTGCCCCGCAACAGGGACTGCCTACGTAATGTGTGTATCGTGAGCATAAAAGGGTATCTTAAATGTGGGAACTATGTTCCTGTGTTTGGTGTTGGCCAGAGCGCAGACCTGAGAGCACATATCCCGTCTCGACTTAGGAAGCTTAGAAATCACATCTCATGAAGCTTTGTTTGCGCTGCAACCAGTATTTTGATGACGGAATTGCGCTCTGCCCGCGAGATAATTCCGCCCTTGAGGCCGTGGGAAAAGATCCGCTCATCGGCGCCCTTATCAACGACCGGTATGTTGTCGAATCGGTAATTGGCAAGGGGTCGAGTGGAATCGTCTACAAAGCTACCCGTCTCATGATGGGACGCGAAGTGGCGGTAAAGGTGCTGCACAGCTATTTGGGAGCAGATTCCGGCTCGCTCGATCGAGTGCTCAGGGAGTTCGCGGCCGCCAGCAAATTGCGCCACCCTCACATCATAACGTTGTGGGAACACGGCATTACCGATGACCAGCAGCCTTACCTAGTCATGGACTACCTGGAAGGCATTACGCTTGCCGAACTTCTCAAGGAGAAGGAATACCTCCATTCAGCAAGGGCATTGCCGATTATCGAACAGGTCTGCGATGCTCTCGATGAGGCGCATTCGCACGGCATCATCCACCGTGACATAAAGCCGGAAAATATTGTGCTGGAAGAGATTGGTGACGAAGAGCATTACGTCAACGATTACGTAAAGATGCTCGATTTCGGTATTGCCGATGTCCCTGATGCCAAGTCGGTGCAGATAGGCAAGCCAAAAACGGTCGCCGGCAGTCCTGCTTACATGAGCCCGGAACAATGCCAGGGATTGCCGCTCGACGCCAGAAGCGATATTTACTCCCTTGCGGTCATGGTCTTCGAATTGTTGACAGGAGAAAGACCATTCAGGCACGAGGAGCACCGCGCCCTTATGCTGGCGCACGTCACCGAGCCGCCCCTCAAACTCAACGACGTCCGACCCGATTTCAACTTTCCACAGCAGCTCGAAAACGTTTTCACTAAAGCATTTGCCAAGAAGCCCGATCAGCGTTATCAGACCGTCAAAGAATTCTGGAATGACTTCAAAGAGGCAATGCGCGGCTATCGCTCCACCTCTCAGCCGCAAAAAGCGCCCAGAAAGAAAGAGATGGTGGTCGACTCATACGAGGCGATGCCCTTCGAGAGGCTTATGGATGCGGGCGAGCCCGGACAGGTGATCCCCTGGGGTGAGGAGACCGTCAGCCCGCCTGCCCCTAGCTTTTCAGGCGGGAACGCCGCGGCACGGGCTCTGGCGATGGAGTCGGAAGGAGATCTTTGGGCGCTTGAGCCGGGCCGCATGCCCAAAAGCGGGCCGATGGATCCGGAGAGCTGGATAAAGCAAGCCCCTCCGGCTGCCTCAGAACCGCTGCCGCCAAACGGCGAACCTGCCTTGAAGACGCCCTCCGCAAACGAAGCAGCATCATCGCTTCCCCAACCCTCACCGGCTGCCAGTCAAGCGCAGCAATCGATGGGCGGGCTGGCTCCTCCTCCCGGTGTCGTTGCGGGAGTGCCGGCCGTGCAGCCGATGACCACCCTTCCCCAGGCTCCCGTGGGAACAACTCTGCCTATGGTGTCGGGGGCTGGTGTGCCGGACGCGCAGGCGGTGTCTCAGGCTGGATCGCAGGCCGAGCCCCAGAGCCGTCGCGCACCAGGCGGAGTGGTTCCCGGCGGCCCACAGGCTCAGCGAGTCGGACCTGGCTCAAGCCCGCAAATCAGACCGGGCGTGATTCCTGGCGCTCGGGGCGCAGGCACGCCACAACCGCAGAGAATTGGCGGCTCACAACCTCAAAGTCCTGGGTTTTCCGCGCCCCCTGCTGCGAATGCGGCGGCTCCGCCGGGAAGCGCTGAGAATAAGGCGTCAGGAGTGCTTCCTGGTCAATCGAGTGCTGCGCCAGGTGTGTCAACTTCAGAAGCGCAATCAAGCGGTTTCCCCGGTCAGGCGCCGGGCACGCAATCGGGCGGATTTCCTCAACAGGCGCCGGGCACGCAATCGGGCGGATTTCCTCAACAGGCGCCGGGCACGC
>DATNRD010000136.1:0-4069 GCA_036703665.1 Candidatus Obscuribacterales bacterium | reverse complement strand
GCTGCTGGTTCCATAGCGATACACTCCCTGCCGGCAAGCCACGGTCACCACTTCTACTTTACTGCTTTCGCGACAGCCGCGCCCCGCCGCCGCGCCCAGGGGCTGGCAGCTTAGAACCACGGCACTGCCCAGGGTTGACCGTAAGGCACCCCCGGACCAGGCATGGGATAGTATGCCCCTGGCGGCCACCACCAGAGCGGGCCATAAGCACCGAACGGGCGCCCCAGGGGATCGACGAGCTCAGCGAACGGGCCGACATAGTACATGGGCGGCGCAAACCACCACCAGGGCTCGTTGTACACGCTCATCTCGCTCAATTGAGGCATGACGGGACCGCCCTCCCTCTGAATGAGCGGGACAATTTTCCCGGATGCATCGATTTTGACGCCCAACCCGCTCAGGTCCAGAGGCACCTGGCCGGGGGCACCACTCGAGCGTGCACTTGCTTCTTGGGGCGGTTTGATCTCCTCCATGAAAATGGCGCCGCTTTCATCTTTTATCTCCTGCCCGGCGCCACCGTCAATTGTCTGGGCCGAGGGCGGCGCTGCCGCTGCAGAAAGACACACCGCGGCAAGCAATGGAGGCACCAGCGCCAAGGCCGCGCAGGGGAAGGATCGACTGCGATGCGAAAAGACCATGCTTGCTGACTCCCTGGAGCAACGCGTCGCCCGCCCGCGGCTGCTTGGATAATACCAGGCATGGATCAAAGGCCGTTCAGCAGAAGATCCAGAAGAGGTCTGGCTACCGTCAAGCTGTTGCCTGCCACGCCTCCGGTAAACATACTGCTGCTGGCGCCCATAAGCGCGTTTACGAATCCCTTCAGACCCGGTTTGGCGGCCTGGTCGGCGGCGGCGGCATTGGGCGGCTGGCTCGGCTGCTGATTTTGTGGCTGGGCCTGTGCCGGAGCCGTGGAAGCTTGCTGGGGATAAGCTGATCCCTGCTGGATGATGATCACAGGATAGGCAGCCGCAGCCGGCTGCTGCAGCATGTATGAAGGCACCACCGCCGGTGCATATGACGGATTGGCAATTGCTTGCGCGCCGCCGGCGGAACTGCAGCTTTGTGGCACCAGAAAAACCGGCTGGTATGGCATGTAAGCGGGAGCGGGCACGGCGCCGGCGGCACGCTGCATGTAGGGAGCTGCCGCCCCCTGACCGTGCCAGACAGGAGCTGCGCCCGGCCAGTGCGCCCACCCGGGAGCAGCTGCAGGCGCTCCGCCGGTGAAGTTGAGATTGTTGCCCAAACCGAGCGCGTTTGAGCCGGGACAGGCAGGCAGGCTCCCAGGCACGCTCGCTGCCCCGGAGCCTGTCGCAGTGCCGGCGGTGGCGGGCTCCGCCGGCCAATCGAACTCCTGCCCGGAAAACAGCGTTTCCTGCGTGAGCGCGCTCTTGTCTTCATGCTGATACTGGCCGGAGCAAGGCGGCACCACATACAGTACCAGCCAGCACAACACAAGCAATGTCGACCGCGACATCAGACCGCCCTCTTGATAACCCGCATGTGCACAGGTCCCACATGGCCAGTTACCCTGTCAGACAAAGCCCGAAACCAAAAGGTAAAGATGAGCGTTACAAGCAGGCTCGAGCGGCTACCCGGAAGCGGAGCAAGTCACGGCATGGCCAGAATGGCGCGCGCCCTTGCCTCCATCTTATCGGCTTGCGCGACACGGTTTGTTTTCCGCAACAAAACCGCGTAACCCAGCAAAGTCCTGCCGACTTCCGGATCATCCGGTCCGAGCGCTTTCTCGCGCAGCGTAAGGGCCCGCTGGAAGTACGGCTCCGCCTCATCATATTTGTCCTGGCTGGCATAGGCCGTAGCCAGGTCGTAGCAGGTTCGGGCAATGTACGCGTCCTGGAAAGGAAGCTTGGTCTCGAGGATGGACAGCGCACGCAGAAGAAGAGGCTCAGCCTCGCAATACCTGCCTTCCCGCAGGTATACCTCCGCCAGCCTGTTCAAGCTCTCCGCCACATCAGGATGGTCAGCACCCAGAAATCGCTCGTATATATCGAGCGCCCTCATAAGGGGAGCCTCGGCCTGCTTGTACTTGCCCTGGGCGACATAGACGTCGGCAAGGTCGCGCAGCGTGGCGGGCAGACGCGTGTCGCCTGGCTCGAACTGCTCGGCTGTTTTTACAGCGTTGGCAAGGTATGCTTCGGCATCCGCCAGGTTGCCTTTTGCAGCGGCCATTTTTCCCGAACTGCTCTGTTGCCTCCACTGGTCGCCGCCCTGCCCGCAGGCCCGCTGCCCCGGAGCAAGGACGATTGCCGAGGACAACAGGGCAGGGACAATCCACCTGAACATGCTTATCCCCTTTCGCCGGCGCTCATCGCCGGCCTTGACGACTGTCCAGCCAGTATCCTTCGATAGACTTCATTATCCACGTTGCCGCCGCTGACGACACAGCAGACCGACTTGCCCGCGAACCGTTCCGGTTGAGTCAAAATCGCAGCCAAACCGAGCGCTCCTGTAGGCTCCACCTTAAGATTAGCCAGCAAGAACAGCTGCCGCACCGCTTCTTCAATGGTCTCGTCCGGTACCTCGATCAAGTCCCAGAGACCGTTTTTCAAAATCTCCCAGTTGCGCCCGCCCAGAGAGAGAGTCCGCGCGCCATCGGCTATTGTCGTGGATTCCCGGCAATCGGCAATGAGGCTAGCCGACCTGAGCGATCGGGCCGCATCATTAGCCAGCAACGGCTCTGCCGCAATTACCCGGAAGTTGCGCCCGGCCTCACGAATTCCAGTCAGGATCCCGGCGCTCAGCCCGCCACCACCTATAGGGACAACAACACAATCGAAACGCTTTCCCAGCGCGCAGATCTCCCGCCCCAGGGTGGCGTTGCCTTGAATGACGAGATCGTCGTCGTAGGCGCTGGCCACATAGGCCTCGGGATTCTTGGCGGCCAGCTCCTGCACGGCTTGCGCACGGGACTTGCGCCCGGTGTCGACAAGCTCGACTGCACCGCCGTACTCGCGAACCGCCGCCACCTTGACCTCAGAAGAGTTGTCGGGCATCACAACCAGGCACGACTTTCCCAGAAGCGAGCAGGCATAAGCCAGGGCCTGTCCGAAGTTTCCGGAAGAGGCGGTTATGATCGTCGCCTGCGCTACGCCTCCAGCAACTGAGTATGCTGCGCGGAACTTGAAGCTGCCCGTGTGTTGAAATGTCTCGCTGACCAGCGTCAGGCAGGCGGCCAGGCGCCGGTTGAGCCTGACCGACTCAATTACCGTCGTTGGCCTTGCAGCATCGGCAACGGAAGCTATATTCACTGCCACAATGCGGTTCTCGTCCGATCGCCTCCGGCAGCATCGCAAAGATGCTGCCGGAACCACACGCGACTATGTTACCGCTCTCCAGCCTGCTTGTCCTGCTGCCGGCGTCCGGTCACGGCTACGACCAGACAGACCTGGTCTGGGCACGCTCACTAGAACCCGCGGACTATTCGGCACATCGGGCAGTGCAAGGCGCCACCGATGGAGCCCCCCAAATAGCCGGTGCCCACGGTGAGCGCCATGCCAGCCACGGAGCGCATCAGCCTGCCGCTGCCCGAGCCCCGGTTGCGCGCCCCGGCCGTAAGCGGCCGTTCGGAAGCAGCGGGTCGACTGGAAAATGGGCGCTCGGCAGAGGCGGCAGCGGTATAGGGAAGAGCCGCATGGTGAACGCTGCCGCCCTGCCGCCTGGCCTGGCTTGCCGCCCGGGCAAACTCCTGCTCGGCCTGAGCGCGCGCCGCCTCCGCCCTGAGCTTTGTCAGCCGGCCGGCAACCTCGTCGACCGTCGCCTGGAGCTGCTTGTCGTCTGGGTTTGCGCTGGAGGCGCGGCGGTAGTAATCGAGCGCGCCACTCAAGTCACCCCGCTTCTCAGCCAGCGCCCCCAGGTTGTACAGCGCATCGGCGTTTGTGCCGTCGGTCTTGAGCGCCTCCTCGAACAATCGGCCGGCCTCGTCGAGCTGCCCGCGCGCGTATTTGTCCATGCCTTGCCGGACGAGCTGCTCTGATGATTCGTGCACGACGTGGCCCAATATCGGCTGGGCCGGTACCGCCAAACCGAGGGAAGAGCCCGTATCCAGCGCCGG
>DATNRD010000135.1:0-4673 GCA_036703665.1 Candidatus Obscuribacterales bacterium | reverse complement strand
AAAACAGGCCGGGAACGCCACTACCGCGAGAATATCGTGCTGAGCGATGCCAGCCACAGGAAGATGAAGCTGAGGATGCCGCCGCCGAACCCGACAATGACCACGGGCAGCGCCACGGCGGCCAGGGCGGCGCCGCTGTGCATCTTGAAGTGAAAGACGAGCCCCAGGAAGGTGAACAGCCCGACCAGAAGGTACAAGGCCGGCAGCCCGAAATGGGGTATCCAGCCGACCAGTAAACACACCCATGAGCAGGTGGACACGTGGAGAACTTCCCGGAAGCTCCGCCGTTCCCCAAAGACGACAAGCACATACTTGAGGATGACCGCCCAGAGCGCCAATCCGGCATACGCGCCCGGCAGGTAGGCGAGTGCCCACCAGGGGCTGCCGAGCTGCCATGCCATTCCGGTGGCGAAAACGCAGGCCGGCGGCAGGACAAACAGGAGCTGCTGCCTGTAATCAGGCAAGGCCGGGTACTCGGCGAAAAACGCGTGGGGCTTAATGAGCAAGAGGCGCATGGCGGATAGGTAACCCACCAGAACGTCTTGGACCTCTTGTCGGGAACTCACGCCTGACCGTCTGGTTAAAAGTGAAAGATGGACCGGAGCAGCATCCCGCAAGCCGCCAGACCAAGCAGGAAGGCCGCGACAATCCCCGACAGGATGACCACCAGGACCGTCTTGCCCTCAGAGATGTCGTGTACCTTTCTCAGCCCGAAATAGTTGAGCACCCAGACGTAGAAGACCCCGAAAAAGCCAATCACCGGAATCCAGCCGAACAGCATGGGCGCCTCGCTGTATGCATAGACGCGGAAGGTTGCCTCGAAAGTGCCTTTGCCTCCCATGGCGCCGGCAAGCGCGTTAGCCGCCAGCGCTGCCAGGAAGCAGCCGATAAGGGTTGCTGGAAAAACGAGCAGGCAAATCATGGGGTTCAGAGAGATTATGCCGGTCAGCAGCGAGTTGACCCCTGCCGCGACGCTCAGGAAGACCAGCGGGTCTTTCAAGCCGCCCTCCGTAGGCATGGAGTCGAAGAACACCCTGGGGCTCAAGAGAATGGCTTTAGCCTGCGCCCAGTAACGGGCGATAAACCCGCGTGCTCCCGGGGGCAACAGCTCCTTGGCCGCAGGCTGTTGCGGGCTGCCACCTTGACCGCTTTCAGGCTCTTGCATGTTAATTCTCCTTGAGAGCGCCGCTTGCCTCGAGCTCGATCCGTCTTATTAGTTCCCACCTTCCTCAAGACAGTTTACAGCCTGGGAGCCGACCCACATTTAGTTTCGGCTGACCTTCCAGTCGAACTGGTAGCGTATCTGAACCGACTTGGGTGCGCCCAGCGGCAGGGGATCCAGAGGTGAAGCAGCCTTGAGCGCCTCCAGCGCGCTCTGGTCGACCGCCGGAACGCCGCTGCTTTCGGCGATGGCAGGCTGGCTGATGGTGCCGTCGCGCAGTATGAAGAAGGTGGTGACGACGCGGCGGTTCTCGAAGCCTTTTGGAGGTTTCCAGAGCTTTTGAATAGACTGCTTCATCTTCGTCATGTAACTGCCGAAGTCCACAGGGGCGGGTGCCTCCTCGTCCTCATCCTCGTCATCCTGGTCGTCACTCGAATCGCTTATTGCAGCCGGCGGCTTCGCCCTGGCGTGAGCAAGGTCCGGGCGCTTGAGGGCGAGCTCGTCGACCGGGTGTCCGATAGAGACCTTTGCCGGTGATCCGGGACTCCGCGCTGCGGCGCCGAGCTGGACGGAAAGGATGTCGCTGTCGTCTGGTGCAACGGCTAGAACGGGCGTCTGGGCCTTGCCCGGGCCCTTGCCGGTCTCGCTTGCCACGGAATCGCCGGTGTATTGCGCGATGACCGAAAAAGGCAGCTTGCCGGAACCGGTCTTCAGCCCTTCCAGCAGGTAATACAGAAACGCAGAACTTCCCGCAGCGGGCTTGTCGGTGGATTGGTCACTCAACGGTGCGGCGGAAAAGATGGTGACTCCAGCGCTTCTGGCCAGCTCCTCGACCGCACTGGAGAACGGCTGCGCGGGATCTTGCGCTGCCGGCGACGCGTCCAGCAGGCAGAGGATGCGTTTCGATTGCGTGCGCCGCCTCAAATCGGAAAGGACGGCTGCCAGATCGATGCCCGAGCCGTCCGCCTCGGAAAGCAGCGTATCGAAAGAACACAGCAACGGGCGTCCGTCTCGTCCCGGTTGCGTGCGGGTGGAGAAATAGAGGATGACCAGGTCGTTGGGGAGAACCTTCTTGCTCAGTCGCGGTCCCAGTACGGCATCCTCCACTGCCTGCTTGTTGGCGTTTGCGCCGAGCAGCTCGATTACATGGTCCTGGGCGAAACGGCCGAGCTGGGGGTCCTTGAGTGACCGGGCAAGCGCGGTAGCGTTTTGTTCTGCAAAGCGGAGGGCCGGAATCTGAGGATCCTGGAATTTGCCCACACCCACTATGACCGCCCACTTCTCCCGGACCGGCTGCATCTGCGGACGATTGAACGGGTTGGACAGATCGAGCGCCTGTGCGGCCGCCGCCAGCCATCCCAGCGCCAGCACGGAGGTACAGAAGGAGACGACGGGAGTGACGGATTTTCTGTCAAACAGTTTCGACATTCTTGACGGTTCACCTCCGGTAGCCACGGCTTGGCGTTTCACCCCGAATCTGTGAAGCCGGTAACCAACTGCAGCTGGGATGCCAGTGATTCCACGAGACGGCGCACCTGGCTTGCATCAGGCAGCGCTGCCCGCACCGGCAGCTTTTCAAGGCATATCCCCTCTATATGCTCAATCTGCTGCGCCGTGAGGCCGTATAGATCATAAACCAGCCTGTCGATGGCTCTGTCTATCGAACCGAGAAGCGCTTGTCCGTTCTTACCGGCATCCGCTTCAACCTCTGTCAGCGCGCAGGCGACCTTGGCAAGCGTTGCCACGCAGGACGCCTTGTCCGGGCAGATGGGTGGCAGCGGCATGGATTCAACCATCTCGATGTCGATCTGAGCCAGGGCGCGCTTGCACTCCCTGGCTCTGAGCTGATAGAGGAACAGCCAGAAGGATGAGTTCATCAGCCCGTCGAGGTACCACAACAATGTTCGGTCGCCGAATTCTGCTTTCTCGGGGCTGAAGCTGTGCACGTTGTTGAGATGGTACAGGCCGCTCCCGTCGTAGGCGGCGACAATGCGGTCCGCGGTCTGGCGGACGAGCAGCTTCGGGTTGCCCACAACTTGCCGGTCGAAACCGCCGCCGAAGAGCAGCCGCGGTTCTACATTGAGCCAGGTTCCGTCCCAGAGCACCTTGTGGCGTATGACCCGCGATCCTGAGCTGATGCCTTTCTGCCAGCCATCGCCGGTGGGATGCTTGGCGACGATACTGGCCTGCCCCGTGAGGGATCGCATTCCGGTATGTCCCCTTAAGACTGTCTTCAGCGCAGGCAGCCCGGAGACGGCGCAAATCAGATCACGTTCCATGTCGCTGAAGATGAGCTGAAACCTCTTTCGGTCTGCCGATACCATGATCTCCGCGGGCAACTGGTAGGAGACCGCCGGCGCAGCATCGCTACTCCTCGCGTCCGGGTGGCGTGAGGCCGGGCGTTCGGGACCGGCAGCGAAAGAATGAATCTCCACGTCATAGTCGGTGGAGAGAGCATGACCGTCAGGGTGTTTTCTTTCGTACAGCCCTATGCACCATCGTCCGACTGTGGCATCGCCGATGATATCGTCGGGAAACTCCGTGATGCTCAATATCTTTGCTTCGGACAGGATGTGCCGGCGCAATTTCTCATAATATTGGCCGGTCAGGTACGCGTCGGGAACCAGCATGGCAACGCGCCCACCGACGCGAGCGTAGCGCAGTGCGATCTCCTGAAAGATCGAGTGAGTCCTGACTTTGTATTCGGCTGATCCCGCGTAGCTGGACCTGAGAAAGCGCGACATCGAAGAAGAGAGCTTCGCCTGGCTGCGAGAGCCATAACTTATATATGGCGGATTTCCCACCACCAGATCGAACGTGCCTGCTTGCGAAATGTCCCAGTTGCCTGGTGGCTCGCGCCCGAGCAGCGTTCCAATGGCGCCCACTTGAGTGCCTATGACGCTAAGCGTACTCGCTTGCCCCCGGGATAACCGGCATCCTGCCGGCTGGAAGCCGGCGCTCCCAGGGGCAGCAGGTCTCCCTAGCTGATCGGGATCGAGCAGCGCTCCGGCTATGAGCGTATCCGAGACGATGATGTGCCTGCGCAGGGCAGCAGCGGTCTCCGCCACGGCCGCGCGCGCCGCTTGCAGCCCGTGACGGGCGGCCATCCACCGGAAGGAATCCGACAGTGAGATGAGCAGCCCGATCCGGCAGAGGCTGGCGGCGCGCCCGTCAATCTCAATGCCGTACAGCGAGTCTCTGACCACGGACAGCATTTCGTCCGGTCGCATACCGCGGCTGGTCAGACAGTCGATCAGCCCTAACAGAAAGTTACCTGTTCCGCAAGCAGGATCGAGCATCTTGAATTGCATACGATCGGCACCGCCGTTGTCCTGCGCGCTGGAAGCGGCTTCTTCAATTGCGCTAATTAGTTTGCTCGATCCCTTTGACAGCGCCTGGTTCAGACAGTAGCGTATTACCCATGGTGGCGTATAGAACTGCCCTGCAGCTCGTCCGTTTCTATTCTTCTGTATATAGGGTCTACCTGATTCGTCTATTTTCAAAGCAGCAG
>DATNRD010000134.1:0-9713 GCA_036703665.1 Candidatus Obscuribacterales bacterium | reverse complement strand
GACTCCTGTCGCGAGCGGTTAGAGCGGGTGCCCCTCATCCTCAAGCGCTTCCGCCAGTCCGTCCTGGCAGCGGCGATGACAGGGAAATTGACGGAGGATTGGCGGGAGACCGACAGTACCGTTGCGAGTGCCCAAAGCCTTGCCAATGCGTTGAAACAGGCGCATATTGCAGCAGGCGGCCACAAGCGAGGAAATGCAGCGGCGCCGACCGATGGGGTTCATGCGTTAATGAAATCGATGTTCCCTGCCGAATGGGAACTGGTGGAATTGCGTGACTTAGTGTCGCCAGATAGGCCCATAACATACGGCATTCTGAAGCCCGGACCTGATCAGGCTGACGGGGTCCCCTACGTACGGGTAGCAGACTACCCTAAGAATTGCCTGCAAACAACGGGTTTGAGAAGGACATCGAAAGCCATCGATGAAGAATTCAGCAGGTCAAGGCTGAGGGCTGGGGATTTGCTGTTGTCTATTCGCGGAACCGTAGGAAGAGTGATCGAAGTACCAGAAGAACTCACCGGAGGGAATATAACACAAGACTCTGCGCGGCTGTCACTACAGCCCTTGGTTGAGAGACAGTATGTAAGATTTTACTTGAGTTGCGAGCTGGCTCAATCGAGAATGCAACTTGCGGTGAAAGGCGTCGCGGTACGGGGAATTAACATTGGTGACGTGCGAGCGCTACAGATACCATTGCCGCCACTGGAAGAACAACGAGAGATCGTCCGTAGAGTTAAGGGTCTCCTTGATCTAGCCGATAGTATCGAGAGGCGTTGCGAAGTACCACTGCGAGCAGTGTCGCAGCTTGGTGGCAGTATACTCGCCAAAGCCTTTCGCGGCGAGCTGGTGCCGCAGGACCCGTCGGATGAGCCGGCGTCGGAGTTGTTGAAGCGCATTCGTACCGAGGACTTAGATAAGTCGCCCAAGAAGGCAGCGAGGAAGGAGAAAGCACTCGCGCGTTGAAGTCTATGTCGCAAATGACCCCCGATTACTCAAAGGAACGGGGGATGCCCCTGTGTGTGATTTAAGCATCTCGGCAGCAACCGCCAAGCACCTTATGCGCGGCATGAGGGTGCCTTGATTGAATGAGTGAGCCTCCTCGCCCGGGGCGAGGAGAAAGCACGCAAGGATCCGATCCAATATACGGACATGATCAAGATCAGCCTACGATCAGGATCTTGAGTGAGGCGGCCGGAAAGATTTAACGTGGGAAACGCCAAAAAAGGCTTGCGTGCCATACGAAAGTATGCACAATGTTGTTTGACAACTCGCTGAGAGCAAGTGGAGCAGCGGACTCCAGCGAGTTTTGCGTCTCGTGGCGCATTCGTTTCGCGTGCAGCTCTGCAGCTCCAGGAGAGATATCCATATGAGGGTCCGATGCTTGATGAAAGAACTGAAGTCCGTTCTAGTCTGCCTTGTGGTAATCAATATCCTCTTCCCGTGCCCGACACAAGCGGCAGTTGCTGCGCAATCTTCGGCGAGTACGGACAGACCGCCGGTGGTGTCGCCAACGAAAGCAGAGTCTATTACGGAGCCAGTGTTCTACGCGACGACGCGCAAGTGGAATGGCAGGAAGTTTACGGCCGACCGCGGCAAGGATACTGCGCACGAGCTCGGGTTCTGCCAGTTTACGTTCTCTGCCAGAGAAACGAGATGGGACATGCGAGGCGCGCTGCCTAAAATGCAAGTGCTTGGCTGGTCAGCTACTAGCCGCGTGGGCAAGAGCGTGGTCGGCGAGCCCAGGAAGTTCCCGACCATGGACGCATTTCTCGATGCCGTCGAGGAAGCATCCAAGCGCTCCCCATCAGAAGACATAGCTCTACACGTACATGGGTACTTCAATGACTTCGAAGACGCCGTCGGTTCCACGGCAATCCTTGGCTCATACCTGAAATGTCCAGTAATTGCTTATTCCTGGCCCACTCCTAAAAACGGCGTGCCTGGCCCGCTTAGCTATCACATAGCTGAGGGGAACGTAGCATGGAGTCAGGAAGCATTTACAGCGTTTCTCCGGGAGCTAATCGCAAGGTTCCCGGGGCGGGTAAGCGTTACTTGTCACAGCATGGGAAGCAGGCTGGTGGCGGGCGCGCTACTCGACCTCTACCAAAGCGGCGTAAGTCCGAAGGTACTGAAGGAAGTGGTGTTCTCTTCGGCTGATTTCGACTCCAAGACTTTCGCAAACAGATACGGAAAGGCGCTGCAGCTTGCTACCACTGTGCGGTTCTACGTTTCGCCGGAGGACAAGGCCCTAAAATTGTCCAGCGTTTTATACGGTGGAAATAAAAGGGTGGGATCGCCTGGCGACGAAGTAGGATTGCTGACGAAGCTCCCGAATGCGCAGGTGATCGACTTTTCGGCCTTTGGCGGAGGTATAACCGGGCACTCAGTGCCGTTCTGGCTTTTGTCGAACATGCATAAGTACAACAGAGCCGGAGGTCAATGGGACCTCGTGCTTCCTGCATGGCAGTTGATTAAGCGAAAGCGATAATCAGCGTGCGAAACCACTCTGCAAAGCAGCCGCGACTGCCAGGGAAGTCAGCGGCGCTTTGCTCTGTTCTGTCCCAAGGTTACAGAACGCCCGATCGGTACGTTTGCAGACCGTTAGCACGAAGGCTCGGTTTGCTCTGATCAAATTCCGTGCCGTTGATAGAATGGAATCACCATTGACACCGGATCGCCAAACTGGGATTATCTTCCCGTCGCTAAAGTTCCCAGAGGACTTCCTGGAGGGACTGATGAGTACTAAGGACCGTCTCAGACCTGCTCTTGAGCCGCTGACGGACGATGAGCTTGCGAAGAAGCTGGAAGAGGGGGATCAGGTATTTGAGGAGGCGGAGAAGGTGATTCAGACAATCCTCAAGGAAACCGGAGCTAGTCTGATAGAGCGCCCCACCGACGAGCAGGAATCTCATAAGTAACCGCGCCAGATAGCTGCGGTCGTGAGGGCAAGCATTCCACCCCTTCTTCGATACCCAGATTGACCTGGATGCTCTTGCCACTGAGCAGGGCGTGCCCGCAAGTACAGAGTTTGCGGACTTGCTCGGCGATTTTTGGCCGGAAGACGAGGTCTTTGGATGACTTTATCGAGGCCGTCCGAAGCTGGCGGCGAGAGGATCTTCCTAACGCCTCATGACGGATCGCCTGGTCGTAGATACTGATGTCGTTTCAGGTGGAAGCGAGACGTCCCGGTGGGCAGTACGTCGCCCTCATCCTGGTACTCGAGAGCCTCCGCCCTGAGCAAATCCGCATCTGGCACAGTTGTTCGTACCAGCGGATTACCTGGTGAGCGGTTCGGCGGAACCGGCAAGCAGGCGCGCCATAGCCTGGGATATGGGAAGCTCCAGGCGCAGTTCCATCCAGAGCCATTGCCCGGCAGGATTGATTTCGAAAAAGACGTGCTCGCCTTCGGGGGTCAGGCCGAGGTCGATGGCCGCGTAGTTCAGTCCGAATCGGCGTACCAGCGTAAGACAGCTTTCCTCCACGGCCGGTGGCAGTTCGTAGTAGTGCATGGGAACGGAGTAGTCGAGCCGAAAATCGAGATCGCCCCGCCCTTCCTGGGACATGATCTCCACGGCGAAGACCTCGTGCCCGACGACGGTGACGCGTATGTCCGAACGCTTTTTGATGCGGCGCTGGAAGAGATGCAGTGACGTGGCAACCTGCTGCAGGTGCTCCAGATCCGCCTCGCGAAGCGGCATGGTGGGGATGCCTTTGACGACCTCGTAGTCGGGGAAGTAGCGGTGACTGCCCTCGTCGATTAGTTTGTAGACGACCGACCGGTCCATGCGCTCGAAGAACTCGGCAGCCGCCCGGGGATCGTTGGTCACAAGAGTGTCGGGCACGGAAAGACCGCAGGCTTTAGCCGTCTCCAGTTGCCTGAGCTTCAGGCGCGCTTCGTGCTCCGCTGCGGGCGAGTTCACCCACAAGGCGGGAATCATGCGAAATATGGCATCGAGAGCCCGACTTGATTCCCATTCCACGAACGACTCCATCCATCGCTCCGGCATAGGCTGTGCACGCACCCTTCCGGGACGCCGCAGCCAGACGCTCCGGAAGCCAAAGAGGTCCAGGCTTTCGCCTGGCAGTGATGGAGAGCTTTGATCGAGCTGCCCGGACAGCAAACACGCGGCTCCGGCGTTGTCGAGCCGAAAGTCGAGCCTGGAGTGGGCAAGAAGATCCCTGGCTGCCCAACACGTTGCAGGCACGGCCATTCCTGCGAGGCGCTCGAGGACTGCGCGGGCATGTTCATCGGATTGTGGGGCAAGGATGAGAACGGACACTTTATCTGAGCTCCCGGCCAACCGGAAGCAGCTTGTTATTGCTCGTAAGCATAGTCGAGACTGCCCATGTCGCACAGAGGATCCGAATAAGAAGACCACAGAGGTGCGGTCACCGAGCTGCCTGTGTGCCAGCGCAAATCGCTGTATTCCTTGAAATCTCTGAGGCACCAGGCGCGCAAGACAAAGGGGACGCGGTCGGCCGACCTGAGGCGATGAGCCTGGATCCCCTCTGCTTCGACAGCCCCCTGAGTGCCTGGTGCATCAGCATTGCTAGAATAATCGCTACCTGTTTCCTGCATGGACCACCCCTCTTCACTCAATTGGACCCAGGGACAATGCATCCCAAGCGCAACCCGGACGTCAAGACCACCCTGCTGCCGGATGGGTATGTTGTTCTGTTTAGCACAAAAACTGACTGGGCACACACATTAAACCCTACCGGCGCTCTGGTATGGGAGTTCTGCGACGGGCAGCACTCCGTTGATGAGCTGGTGAGCGCAGTGGCGGGTCTGCTTGCCGGCTCCGACCCAGAACGCCTCAGGACCGAGGTAGAGTCGCTGTTGCAAGAGCTGCTCGCTGCCGGGCTCGTCCTGGACGAAGACGCGTCACCGGCGCGGGCAGAGGTCCCAGGTAGCAGCGATGTAGAATGAGAAAGTAGCTCTTGTGCGGTGCAGTGCCCATGACCGAGCCTTTAGAAGACCAGGAACGTTCCGCCGACCAGCCTTCATGCGATCCGTCGTTCAGCCGGAAACAATTTCTCGAGCTTGTGCTGAAGCGGGCCGCGCTGGCCGGCGCAATTGCCGCTGCACCGGTCATTGTCGATCGGTTCCTCGTGCCTCCGGCGCGCGCCACGCACACGACAGCGATGATGCAAGACACGTCGGGTGGTTTTGATACGACCGGTGGTGGCACAGACATCGATTAGCGACCGGGATAAGCGATTCCGGCAATGAGCAGGTTATTCGTTATAGCGGTCGACGGTTTGGCGCGTCAGCAGGCGAAAGCGCTTTCAGCTTGGCTGCCCTGGCTGGATGATATGTTCCGCTCCTCCTGCGTGAGAACGCTGGACAGCAGTCCGCTTCCGAATGCGCCTGCCATATGGTCGGAGATTTTGAGCGGGAGGAGCTGGTTGGCGCTGAGTTGCCCGGGCTACGCCAGGCCGGCAGCCTCCTTGAACGATGTGAGAATCGTCACGGAATCCGACTTGCGCTTTTCGCTCAGCCTGCTTTCGAGCGTGCCTGGCAGCGACACCGTTGTAGCAAACCTCCCGCTGGTTCTACCCGGCCACGGCAGGTTATGGCTGTCGGACGGCTCGCTCCCCCTCGCGCAGGTTGTAAGCCCGCCGGACCTGGCTGGTCGTGCGCCGTTCGATGCATACAAAGCACGACCATTTTTATCTTCCACAATTGCCCTGGTGGATCTCGACGAGAGCCTGAAAGCCTGCTTCCGAAGCGAGCTGTCCCGCCTGGAATGTGTCGCAGAGTTGCTTTCGACAAGCCGCTGGCAGAAGTGCTTTATGCGGCTGAGCGTGTTTGATCTAATGGCTCACATTCTTGGTCCGGACGCTCTCTCGTGCCAGGAGCTTCGCTTCTGGCCGCAAATCAAGGAATTCCTGGAGAGACTTAACGAGAGCTTGAGCGAGATTACGCAACGGTTGGACGATACGGTTGTCTGCGCCGTTTCGGCATTCTCCCATACCGCCTGTCGTGCGAGGCTCAATTTGAACCAGCTGCTGTGCCAGGGGGGCTTCTGCCAGCTCGCGGTTAGCGAGGGCGAGGACAACCCGCTGATGGCCGCGCGGGCGGCAGCCGCGCTGGCCGTGAGCCGCGAGCGAGAAGGCGGCACTGTGCCATCGCGTATGGTATCACGCACAAACAGGTTTGTTCCGGAAGGGTTGCTGGCGGCATCTCCCGTGTCCGGTACTGTGTACCTTAATCTAAAGAGCCGCTTCGTGGATGGTGCCGTCGAAGAAAACAGGCGCGCAGCGCTTCTGGAGAGCGTGCGCAAGTATCTGGAGCAAGAGCTGTTGGGGGAATTCGGTGCACTCGTGCAGGTCTGTGGCAATGAAGAGGCTGAGTCCGGTGGACCGGATCTCGTGATCTATGCCGAGGGAGTCGAGTTTCACAACACGAGCAACGCTCCTGCCGTAGACCGTGACAACCGGCCGCTGTCTACCCACAAGGCGGAGGGCTTCCTGTGCGCGCCGGCAGATTGCCAGAACGTCCCGGCCGTGATAAGACCAGTTGATGTTTATTCGATCCTCAATGCGATAGTTGCGTGAAGAGTACAGCCGGACCATTCGTTCTAGGGAATTTCGTGTTTCGTCTAAGCACCAGGCGGACGGAGGTCATCGAGGCCGCGCGGCAGTTGCTTATGCCTTTCCCATCAACGCCGGCGAGCTGTGCGCGCGACGAGCGGTCGTGCGCGGTTATCGATCTCGATAAGGATGTCGAGTCACTTTGTCCAGAGCGTCCAGACCCTTTAGACCCTGTCGCGATTGTCGATCACATTTTTGCCCTCGCGCTCGAGCAACAGCAGCCGTGCCTGTGGCTGGACGCGGCGGCATTGACCACGAGCGACGATCGACTCGTTTTGCTGGCCGGTGCCTCCGGGGCCGGAAAAACTACGCTTGCGCTGTCGCTTGCTATGGTCTATGGCTGGAAAGTGCTGAGCGAAGACATCACGCTTGTGGATACAAGTACGAGGCGGATCATACCGCTTGCCCGTCCCTTCCGGCTGCGTCCCGACAGTCAGGCCCGCATCACCGAGGCCACGAACAAGAAACCTGCTCCGCTGGTGCTTGGACGCTGGTTCTTCGACAGGGCGTTGTTCAGCCAGGAGCAGCGGATACTGGCTGTGTCGGTGGCTGTTCTCCTGCGACCAGCAGGCGAGGGGACGGCGGTGGGGCTGACGATTCGAGACCTGCCGGCGGCGGAGTGCTTGCGGTCCATCTTGCCCATATCCAATGCCGTACGCATGCCTGCGGGCATTGAGATCCTTCAAGATGGCTTGAAGGAGGCCCGGTGCTTCGAGCTTTCGGGGGGCAGTTTGAAGGAGCGCCGGGAAGCAGTCGGCGTCTCTCTCGTGGGCGATCGTGTCGAATGGAGTTACCGGTGAGCAAAAACATTTACTTGGGACTTTTTCTGGTTTCACTCGCTACCTTGATGTACGAGCTGCTCCTGACCCGCATCTGGAGCGTGACCATGTGGTATCACTTCGCTTTCGTGGCCATCTCGGTGACGATGTTCGGGCTCACGGCAGGGGCGATCGTCGTGTATCTCTTTCCGGCTTACTTCAGCCAGGAACGCGCCAGGCAGCAGCTCGGGCAGAGCGCTCTGGTTTTTGCCGCAGCGATCATTCTCTGCTTCCTCACGCTCTTGTGCATTCCGTTTGTTCCCAGCAGATCCTTCCTGGGGCTGTACCTGGCTGCGCTCATTTACACGGTGGCGGCCATTCCCTTTTTCTTCAGTGGGATCTGCATAACGCTGGCTCTGACGAAGTTTCCTGCTCATGTAGGCAAGCTTTACGCAGCCGACTTGAGCGGTGCGGCCGCCGGATGCATTTTGCTCGTCTATCTGATGAAGCTGACCGACGGGCCAACGGCAGTGTTTGCTACGGCATTGCTGGCTGCGCTGGGCGCCTGGAGTTTCGTGTCCGGCAGCGGCTCCGGCAAACTGTGCAGGGTCGCTATACTTCTGGCTGCCGGACTTGCAGCGTATTCACTGGCCAGCACATGGCTCCTGCATGAGCAGCGACCGCTGCTTCGTTTGCTGTGGGTGAAGGGTTCCCAGGAGTCGCCACCGCTCTATGAGAAGTGGAATGCTTTTTCGCGCGTCACGGTAACCGGGCTGCCGGAAGTTCCTGAAACCCCGTTTGGATGGGCGTTCAGCCCGACGTACAAACCGGTGGAAAAGGTCAGGCAGCTCCAGCTTTCCATGGACGGGATCGTCCAGACAGTGCTTACGGCCTTTTCGGGCAACCTCGGGGATCTCGACTACTTGAAATATGACGTGACAAACGTTGCCTATTACCTGGTGCCGCACCCGGATGTGTTCATTGTTGGTGCGGGCGGGGGCAGGGACGTTCTATCCGCTCTGTTGTTCGGCGCGAAGTCAGTGGTTGGGGCGGAGATGAACGAGGACATCATAGACGCGGTAAATCGCCGGTTCGGAGACTTTACCGGGCATCTCGACCGTAATCCGCGCGTGCTGCTCGTGGCCGCTGAAGCAAGGAGCTATGTAGCCAGCCAGAAGCGGAAGTTCGACATCATTCAGCTATCGGTCATCAATACATGCGCGGTGACGACAGCTGCCGGGGCGCTGGCGCTTACGGAGCATTCTCTTTACACGGTCGAGGCGTGGAAAGTCTTTCTCGAGCACTTGACGGACAACGGGCTCATCACCTGCTCTCGCTTCTATTCGGCACGCGATCCCGGCGAGGTCTTGCGACTCGTATCGATGGCGCGACAGGCGCTGGTCGAGCTGGGCGTAAACAACCCGCAAGCGCACATAGCGGTTGTAGACTGCAAGGCCCCTGTGGAAACAGGCGGCAGGGAGATCGCCACGGTACTGGTGTCCAGGCGACCGCTAACCAACGATCAGCTGGATGCGCTGCAGAAGGTCGCGGCTGAAATGCATTTCCAGATCTTGCAGAGCCCGAGGGGCTCCGCTGACGAGAGCCTGAGAATCGTCGCGTCCGGGGTTGGCTTTGATGATCTGGCCAGAAACTTCCCGCTGCGCCTCGATCCTCCCCGGGATGACAGCCCGTTCTTTTTCTTCATGCTGCCCACGCGCAGCTTGTTAAGCGGTGGCGCCGCGTTGACCCGCGCCGTCGGAGGCAGCTACCTGAAAGCGCAGACGCTGCTGGCGGAGTTGTTTGTAGCTGTTATAGTCCTGACACTCGTGGCAATTGCGTTTCCTATGCTGACGAGCCGGGCCAGGACGCAGGTGGCAGGCAACGCCTGGTTATTTTCCTACTTTGCCCTTATCGGGCTGGGCTTCATGTTCATCGAGATTTCGCAGCTGGAACGCCTGATCGTCTTTCTCGGGCACCCCACGTTCAGCTTGTCGGTTGTTCTGTTTGCCTTGCTGCTCGGTGGTGGATTGGGCAGCTACACCACGGTTGCAGTGAGGGACACCCACCTGCCTCGCTCCTTATCCATCTGTTTGGCTTGCTTGTTGCTTGCATTTGCGGTCTACGGCTCGATCACTCCCTGGTTAATCGGGGCGATTGCTGGCGCCGACGTCGCCGTTCGTGTGGCGACTGCTGCCGCGATGCTCTTGCCGCTAGGCATGTTTATGGGAATGGCGTTCCCGCTCGGCATGAGGCTTGCTACTACCCGCAGTGCATCACTGGCGCCCTGGCTGTGGGGCGTCAATGGCGCCACCTCCGTGTGTGGATCCGTGGCCTCCATAGCAGTTGCTGTCACGGCGG
>DATNRD010000133.1:0-6712 GCA_036703665.1 Candidatus Obscuribacterales bacterium | reverse complement strand
CTGCTTCTCCAGGCGCTCGGTGAGCTCCCTGAGCTTGCCCGTGAGCCCCTCCACCTGCGCCTTGAGCTCATCGACCTGAGCAGCCGGCTTGCCCTCGGCGCTCTCCAGCTGGCCGATCGTCTCGGCCACGGCGCGCTTGATCCGCCCGTCCACGGCCGTCTTGCCCAGGCGGCTCAGAACCGGCAAGGAGCCGGGATTCTTCGCCTCACCCAGGGCACCGACGACGGCCATGCGCAGCGTGAACTGATCGGCTTCCTCAGACTCGGCCAGGCTGTGCAGCACGTCGAGCGCCTTGGGCGCCTTGCCGGCCAGCTTGCCCAGCGCCGCAATGGCGGCCGGGCGAGCGTGCCAGGGCTTGCCCGCGCTCGCATACTGGGCGGCGAGATCGGCACCACGAGCGTCGCCCAGTTCAGCCAGGCCGTTCAACACGCCCACGCGCACCACCTCGTTCCAGGAGGCAAGCGCGGCAGCCTCCTGCAGGGCAGGGAAAGCCTTCTCCGACCCGGTCTTGCCCAGGGCGACGGCCGCCTCGGCCAGAACGAAGTAGCTCTGCTCCCGCCCACCCGAGAGGATGCCGGCCAGCAGCTCGGCCACCGAGTCATCCTTGAAGCTGCCCAGGGCAGCCACGACCGCGCGGCGCACACGCGGGTCGGACACCGACACCGCACCCTTGAGAGCCTCCCGCGCGGCAGGCGTGCCAATGGAGGCCAGGGCGGAAGCAGCCTCGGCGGCGACTCCCCAGTGGAAGTCGTTGCCGACGGCACGCTCGAGCGCCTCGACCGCATCGCTGCCGCCCAGCGCGGCCAGCGCGTGCGCGGCGTACACCCGGCCCATGACAGCCGGATCGTTGCCCAGCTGGTGGATGAGCATGGCCTTCGGCACGCCGGTCAGATCCAGCTTCTTCAGCACCCAGTTGTCGGGGTCGAAGCGGAACATGGCCGGCTTGAAGTCGACGGCAAACGAGAAGGAACAATCCTTCTCGTTGACCAGCACCTGGTAGTCGCGCGTGCGCCCGTCGGCAGAGCTGAAGCTCATGCGGATCGGCATGGAGAACACCGCCGTTCCGTCATCGGTCTTCTGCGTCTGCGAGACCTTCACCGTGGCCACCTTGTTCTTCTCGTCCCAGACGTACGAGACCTTGTACTCGGGGAAGCCGACCCCGTACACCCACTGGTCGAAGAACTCGCGCAGATTCCGCCCGGTAGCCTTTTCGATCGACTTGACCAGATCGTGCGTTTCGACCGGCTGGTAGGCGAAGTCGGTGAGGAACGTGCGCAGGCAGCGGTAGTAGTCCTCATCGCCCAGCAGATAGCGGAGCATGTGCCGCACCAGCGCGCCCTTCTGGTAGAGGTGACGGTCGAAAAGATCAATCGGCTCCTTGTACAGGTTGGTGACAATCGGGCGCCGGTAGCGCTTGTCCTCCGCGAAATACTGGTCGGCCAGCCACTTCACGTAGTAATCGCGCTCCCTGACACCGAAAAGGTGCTCGATCGCCTCCACCTCGCCGTAGGTGGCGCCGCCCTCGTTCAGCCAGGCATGCGACCAGTCCCGGCAGGTGATCAGATCCCCGAACCAGTGGTGGTTAAGCTCATGAGCGTTGAGCCGGATCTCGAAGCGCCTGTACTCATCGCGGGCCCGGGCGTCAGCCAGGATGCGGTCGGTCATGGTGGTCATGGTGGTGTTCTCCATGCCACCGAAGATGAAGTCCTGAACCATGACCTGCGCGTACTTGCCGCCCCACGGGTACTCGACTCCGTAGAGCCGGGAGAACAGGGCAACCAGGTCGGCCGTGCCCTTGAAGTAGGCCCGGGCCCTGTCCAGCAGCGCCGGGTCGCAATACAGCTGCACCGGCAGGTCCTTGTAAGACTCCTCGAGCTTGGCGAAGACGCCCACCGCCAGCGTCACCAGGTAAGACACGTGCGGGCGGTCCTGCAGCCAGTGGAACGTGCGAGTGCCGCTGGCCTCGTCCAGGCTCTCCCTTATGAGCTTCCCGTTGGAAAGCGCGGTGTACTTGCCCGGCACCGTGGCGATGACCTCCGAGGTCATCTTGTGGTTGGGGTAGTCGGCCCCTGCCACCGGATACCAGAAATGCGCATCCTCGTCCTGGCCCTGGGTCCAGACCTGGTAGGGCTTGTCCGGGTACAGCCCGTTCGGCCCGGTGAAGTAGATGCCCGCCTTGGGATCGGCAAGGCTGTATTCGACGGCAATCTCGATCCTGTCACCGCGCTTCAAGGGACGCGGCAGCTTCACTTTGAAACCATGTTCCGAACGCTCGAACGGCAGGTCGGTTGCTGATGCGGCCAGCGAGACGCGTCCGATGGTCATTTCCTGCGCCTCGAAGAAGAGCTCAGTCAGCTCGCCGGCGATCGCCTCCACCGTGGTGTGGCAAATCCCGGAGAGCTTGCGCTGTTCGGGGTCGAGATTGAGGACGAGCTTGAGGTGGTGAACGTGCACCGGCATGTCCGGCGCGTAACGCTTGAAGGTGCCGGGCAGAGCAAACGGCTTGCGGTCAGCCAGAAGCGAACCGTGCCACCACCGGGAGTGACCGCAGCAGGCGGCGTGCTCGGTAAGGTTGCCTTTCATTTGCGGCTCCTTATCTGAACTTGTTGTGTGTTGCAAAAGATCCGAGACGCCCAAGGCAGAAGAACGAGAAAGCCTGTGGGCGCGGTCCTCTCGCGAAAAGGCTTGCTTTACACGGCGGCAGCGCAGTCAGCCGCACCGGCCGGACACTGCATGTGGTCGGTAGGCGCAGGGAGTAGCTGTGGAACGCTGTTCTTGCGGGCGCTTTTAGCCGCCGGGTAAATCCTCGAGCAACCTGAAATCAAAGACTCTCTTAGACTAGAAAGGAGCGGCCTCGCCATTCAAGAGGGCCAAGCCAGTCGACTCGCTCCCAGGTCGTACGTTTCACCATCCTAAGCGCCATTGGCAGGCAGCCGCCACGCAATCACTGCATGCGAGGAGATGACGTGCCGGCTGCTCCGCACAGATCTCAAACTGATCTCTCTTACGCTAACTGTGAAACTGCCTGCGCGTCAGAATGCGCTAACCCGCGTTAGCCTCGCAGGAGCGGGTCAAGCGTTCCCCGAAAGGCGCACAAATCGGGGTAGCCACACGCGGGGAAGTCCGCCACTCAGCAGCTCAACCTGCCCAGCAATCAGCGCGATTACAGTCACAACCCCCTCCTTGGCAACATTGCTTGGCGCCATCACTTCCTGTTACCTTAAGCTGTTCATTTTTCTCCTCACGCAACAGCAGAAATAACGGCTTAAACAGCCAACAAATCGCTAGAAGACTAGATCTCGGCCCTGACAGGAGGCTTACGCGCCTTCAGGGTTGGTATTCGCTCAGTTCCTGCGCATCGCGCCGGCGGTTAAATCCACCGGTCGAACGCCGGGCCGGGCAGGCGCCCTCCACCATCTGAACAGGGACAGGGAGAGCCGCCTTTTACTTTCCCAGACGGTTCCGCGCGGGCCGGGCTGGCGACTTCGGTTGCCCAGTCACAGCCGGCGGGGATAGGGAGGTTTCCCATGATTAACAACGTTTTGCTAAGAGCGTGGGAGGCGCTCGTCAACCCGAAGATTCGCCTGAAGGCGGACTTCCCGTGGGGATTCGGAACGATGGCGAAGCAGTACGTGATCGCCTCGCTCCTCTACATCATCGGCAGCATAGTGCCGGTGTTCGCCTTCCTGTTCGTCCTGGCCGCCCTGGCCGTGCTCAAACCTGACCTGGCGTCAGGACTGCTAGGACCCGCGGGCCAGCCGAACATCGCGGCGATCATCATCCCGGTGATCCTCTCGTTCATCTGCGGCTTCGGGCTGGAACTCTGGTACATCCGGCGCTGGTTCCACAAGCAGGGACTGTCGCTCCGTCAGTCCATGGGGCTGAACCTGGACTCGCTGGGCGGCAGCTGGTGGGCGGCAATCTGGCGTGTGCTGGTGGCGTTCGGCCTGGTGCTCGCACTCGAGCAGGGGCTTAACCTGCTTCCCTTGCCGGAAGCGCACGACCCGGCAGCAGAGTTCGCCAAGAGCCTGGGCGGCTGGGCGTTCTTCGCCTTCGCCGCGCTGGCCGTCATTGGCGCACCGCTGTTCGAGGAGTTCGTCTACCGGGGATTCTTGTTCAACGTCTGCCGGACGAGCTTCCGCCAGGGCAGGCTGGGCAAGCTGTTCCGCACCGAGCGGGCTGCCGACTACGCCGCCATGGCAGTAAGCGCAGCCTTCTTCGCGGCCGGACACCTGACGCTCACCGGCTTCCCGGCGCTGTTCGTCATGGGTATGCTGCTGGCGGCGCTCTACCGGCGCTCCGGCACGCTCATCTGCCCGATGCTGCTGCACGCCCTGAACAACCTGTTCGCGGTGGTGCTCATCTACGTCAAGTTCATCGCGTGATCGTTGAGGCAACTGTATCGAGAACGGGTACCAGGGAAGGGACTCGTTCTCGGTACACCAGCTTCAATGATCCGGCGCCTGCTCGGAGGTTCTTCAAACCCTGTCGTAGTCGTCGCTGTAACGCGTGATGTCGTCCTCATCGAAGGCGTCCCCAACCTGGACCTCGATGATTTCGACCGGCTCGGCACCTTCACAGGCGATACGATGCCTGGTGCCGCGCTTGACAAAGATGTGATCGCCGTAGCGGTAGTCCGTAACGACATCGTCCAGCGTCACCCTGGCCACGCCGCGCACGACCACCCAGTGCTCGTCGCGGTGCTTGTGGCTCTGGTAACTGAGGCGGTGCCCGGGATTGACCAGCAGTTTCTTGACCTTGGTGTAAGGCGCGTCCTCCAGGACGAAAAAGCTGCCCCAGGGTCTGTCAGTTCGGTTGTTCGAATCCACCAGCACAGGTTTTAGTGCACCTCTCGTCAAGGGTGTGACCAGCAAGGTCATACATCCTACCACCTTGCCCAGGTCAGCCACCGGTGGGGTCTGCGCGCGGTCAACCGGGCGGCTTGCCTCGACACCGGCGTGCGCTGGGCAAAGGCGGGGACCGGCGGCCACAAACCGCCCAGGACGAAGAAGCACCCAAATCCGCAAGGCATGCTCGATCCGCCTTGAGGCAAAGGGGCCAGAACATGTCCAACTCCTATGCTCCATCAAGGCCTGCTCCTGCGTTCCAGAACGCCGAGTTGGCCAAGCTTTCACGCCAGACCTACGACCTGGCGACCCTGGAGGCTGTGCGCCAGTCTCTGGTCAGCCACGGGACGCTCAGTCTGCGCCGTTACTCTAGCGGTGGCTCATCGGCCGTCACCGTCCTCGATCTCGACCGTACGCTCGAGTCCGCCATCGACGGGCTGCTCATCAACCAGTGGGACCGGGACGCCATCATGCAGGCTCTGGCCGAGCTTGCCGTGGCGCTCGATGCGCCGCTGGGAGCCGGGCTCGGCATCAAGCCCGACGCCTGGAAGGAAGGGCTCCGCTCCTGCCTCGTTCACCACGTCAACCACCAGCATCGCTTCCTGGACATCATCTCCGGGCGCGTGTCTGGTTTCGAGATGGGCAGGCGGCCTCACATCCGCTACAACCCCCTCAACCTGGGCGAGTCGACGGAGTCCTGGGGGCACGGGCAGAACGACTCGCTCGGCTTCATCAGCTACCTGCTCTTCTTCGCGCTCAACCGGGGCTATCTGACCTGGAGCGAGGTGGAGCAGCTGGCCAACCCGTTCGCCTGCCTGCAGCACCACTACTTCTGGACGGTTCACGTCTGGGAGGACTGGGAGCTGGGCGCCTGGGAGGACAAGCGTGCCGAGCACGCCTCCTCGATCGCCGTCGTGGCGGCCAGCCTGCGCGAGCAGCTGGAGTTCGTGCGCAAGCACGGGCGTCTGGTCTACTGCACGGAGGGCAAGTGCTACGACGTCACCGAGGCCGGTGTCGCCGACATGCTCAGCCGCTGCGAGTCGAAGCTGCGCGAGCTTCTGCCCAACGAGTTCATCCGCTCGGACAACGGCGAGGTACGCACGGTCGACTCCGCCATCGTCAACGCGCTTCTGCAGGCTGCTCTTTCGGGCAAGCCGCTGGTCGATGATGGGATGACAATGCAGGTCATCTCCAACATCGAGCAGAACCTCATGGGCCACATCGGCATCAGCCGCTACCCCAGGGATGTCTGGGACGGGCGGGTCAACCGCCGCGACCTGGGCAATCGCGAGGAGGCGCAGTGGTGCCACGTCTCACCGATGCTGTCCTACGTGCTCGGCGAGATGTACAGGCGCACCGGGAAGCAGGAGCACCTGGACCACCAGGTCTACCACTTCAACCGCTCGCTGGCTCACGTCAACGAGCGCTGGCGCATCCCCGAGGCTTACATCGTCGACGCCACCACACGCCAGTGGGTGTCGGACGCCAATGAGCCTCTGGCCTGGGCCCAGGCTATGACCCTGCTGGCCATCGCCGGCATGAAGGCCAGCCTGACCCATCGCGATGCGGTGGCAGCTGCATCAATCAAGCAGGCATCCCACTCGCCGTCAGCGTAGGGGCGCGCCCCGCTTCACCCGGCTCTACCCCACCGCCAGGGGAGGGTTGCCCTGGCAATCCTACTCCAACGATGCCCTGGCTTCCATGTGGGCGGAGCGCGCCAACAGCGCGATCTGCCGTGGACACAGGCCGTGGCTGGGCGGTGAACGCCGTAGTACGGGCGGGGTCAACACCCCGCCCGTACGGGCGTTTGCACAGGCGTTGGTTTCTACCGTCTGAAGTCAGTTCAGGTCGCACCCGCCCTTGCC
>DATNRD010000132.1:0-6448 GCA_036703665.1 Candidatus Obscuribacterales bacterium | reverse complement strand
GCACTGCCGCCACCCGCTTCTCGTTGCCTGCGCTGACAAAGGCGTGCGGGTGCTGCTGCCCGTTCTGCTGTATACGCCACCAGAGATCCTCCGCCAGCTCAATCCTGGCAGAGCGCACCTGGTCGTATTTCTTGAGAAAGTGCCTGCCCAGATCGCAGCCGAAGGTCTCGATGTCGGGGAACGGGTGGCTGGCAGCCAGCACGTAAACCGTATTTTTCATCGAATCGGTCGCGATTACCCTGGAGTTGTCACCGCGCGTATAGGATGCGTCGAACTCCCCTTCGAGCTGGATGTTGATGCACACCTCCTTGAGCTCGTGCCGGTCGGCGCTGCGAATAATTTTCGTCAGGCGCACCCGTGATTTTCCGTAGGCATTGTGCACCATTGTGCTTGACATCAGCCCCGCCTCCTGCTGGTCGTGTAAGTCAAATAGTTTTATCAAAAAGCGTCGTTGTTTTGACCGGGCCGTTCACCTGTCCTGCTCGGCTCAATCCCGGGAACTCCAGCGTTCTACCTGCTAAAAGTGCTCCAGCTGAGCTTCCGGAAAATAGATACCGGACAGTTCCCGCCGCCACCAGGCGCCGGATGCCTGCTTTTCCGCCCAGGTGGTGAAGCGATAATCGAAGGTGCGGGCACGAATGTAGCGCGGGGGAGAATCAGGAAAGGGATTCTTCTCCAGAAGCGTCAAAACCGGCGGTGAGCCTTCCAGCAAGCGCTGGAGGAAACGGACGAACCAGGGATTGTTGCGGTAGCTGCCCAGCGCCGCAAACCACATTTGCCAGTCCAGGCGCGGCTGATAAGGCGCCACCCAGGGCGGCGGGCGCCGCGGGTCACCCGGCTTGTATTTGAACTCGTAGGCAAGCCACTGCCTGCCATCGCGGCTTCCTTCAACAATGATCTCCAGGCGGGTCGTCGTCATGACCGCGAATAGCCCGTAACTGTTCACGATATGAAAGGGCGAGATTGCCGCAGATAAGCCTGCCGCGATGGTGCGCAGCCAGCGCATGGCAAAGAAACTCTCGGACAGTTCGATAACGCTCCCTAGTACGATGAGCGCCGTTACTGCGCCAATGACATAGCGGCGTAAGCCCCCGCGCGTGTAACTTACGGCCGCATCCTTGATTCGCTGGCGCAGCACGGACGGGACAAAGCGTCCGACCAATTCATCATCGAACAACAACAAGCACAATACAACAGCGAGCAGGTTGAAGTACGTGTAGTTGCCGGTGACGGCTATTAGGACCTGCAACCCGATCAGCAGCCCGGCTCCCAGGAACCGGGCACGGCGAGGGGCAAAGATCAAGAATGGAATGGCCAGCTCGACTACAAACACCATCACGGTCGAGACCTTGTGAAACCACAGCGGCAGCTGGGCAAAATACCAGGCCGGCGGCGTCGGCAAGGGCTGCGTCCAGTAGTGGTATGCCATGGCGGTGAGGTTGCGCCAGCTCGCGTCGCCGCTCAATAGCTTCACGCATCCGGACATGAACATGAGCCGGAACAACAGCCAGCGCAGAAGCCAGAGCATGACAGGCGAAGGCGGAGGTTCGCGGCCGATTGCCGGCGCAGCTTTCCAGGGAGGCGCCAGCACCTGCCAGGGTGCGAAGAACATGGCCAGAAACCCGGTCTCCAGCAAGAGCGCATCCCACTGAAATGCCATGAAGTCGAGGCCTATCGTCACCAGGGAAAGGTAAAAGAGCCAGCAGAGGAAAAGCGCAGGCGCAGTAAAGACACCGAGCACCACGAGCAGCGCGAAGAACGCACCACCCCAGCACAAGAACTGCAGGAAGAAATCGCTTGCGTCAAACCAGGCCAGCGTCGGAAGGAGCCAATATCGCTCCGCTCCAACCAGCGTGCCTGCTCTGGCAAGCATATCGGCTATCGGCACGATGCCCTGCGATCCGATGAGACCGAGTACCTGCGCACCGAAAGATGCAAAGGCGATAAGGTACACCACGCCCAACAAGCGCAGGAACAGCCAGCGAACAAGGACATAGGACGAGGTCCCCATCGCGACCATGACACGCCCCTCCTTCACTCCGACTCTGCCAGGGTGCGCACGGTGACTACCTGGGGCGGTGTGGAGTCCGGCGGATAATAGAGCGACACCGTGCCCGGCTCGAAGGCGGTATCAGCCACTGCCGGTAATACTGCCCGGTGCAGCAAAACAATCATCAAGACGATAAGACCTCGGCGCATAGGAATGCTATCGCTTGTACGTTTTCACACGCTGCAGCATCAAGGCGTTCACGTCCAGGTCGCGCCCCAGGGTCGAACTACTGCCCGCCAGGGATGGGGACAGGCTGCTCGGGGACCGGCGCCATCTGGCTGCAGGTCATCTTGTCCAGGCGCCACCGGATCACCTTAGGATTGGCCACCGGACAGCTGAAGGCCCATGAATTGCCGGGCTGCAAATTCTCCACGCTGTCGTAGGTGTTGCCGACCAGCTGATCGTCGCTGTCGAACAGGGTAAAGAGCACATAGACATAAGGGCACGTCGCATCGGACGCATTCGTCACATTGCCCGTTATCCGGCGCGCCTCGCCGCTTCCCACCATGGAGAGATCCGACACGGACAGCCTCGGGTCGGTGTTGCCGGCAACATCTTGTGCGGGCGCCCAACCGGAAGTCAGGAATAGCCAACTCCACGTGCCCACCAATAGCGCTAAAAAATACCGCCGCCTCATGACTGCCTCCGTTCTCCTGTGTGCACTTGCGACCTCTTGCCCGTCCGAGGAACTTGAACTGACGCGGGCATGTCCCACAATATCACGACTGGCATACGCAGTGTGGCGGGGCCCGGATTTGTCACCACCGACAGTGCCACAAAACGCCGCGCACTCCCGGTACCGGTCTTGCAGCCGTCCGTTCCTTGAGCCACTGAGTCTGCGAGCGGTTGCCTTGAAATGTAAATCGCTTTACAATCTCCGGTTACTTATTAATAAGCTGTGCATGACATCCCTTGTCAGTAGCGGAAAATAAGACATCGAGAGCCACCCTCGAGGTTATCCCATCCAAGTGAAGAGCCTACCTTCCCTGGAAGATCGACAGACCTTTCTGGCCGGCGAAGCGCCTGACCCGAGCGAACAGGCGAAAGACGTGCGCGACCCGAGAAGGGCCGCGCTGTTGTCACTGGTGCCGGGGCTCGGACAGCTCTACAACGGCGAAACCGGCAAGGGATACCTGTTTCTGGCCGTAACGGCAGTAAACTCGGCCCTGTTGCTGTTGCTGGTTTTCTCCCAGCCAATCCTCAATGCCGTCGGGCAGCTGGCGGCAAAGGCAAACGTTCAGTTCAACTGGGACCTTGTCCGGTCGCCGGAGCTGTCTCAGGCAGCGACAGCCGTTGCAGTCATTTACCTTGCCCTGCTGCTGAGTTTCATCGCATACGCCATGCGGGAGGCTTACGACCACGCCGTCCGCTCCCGCCAGGGTACGGTGTTCGCCAGGTTCTTCCTGGGACTGCCGGAGGCAACGAGCGGCTCATACCTGTTCCACTTCGTAGCGGTGGCCTTCTGCATCAGCATGGTCTTCTTCGTGGCCATGCCTAAACCGCCCACGGAACAGGTGACGCTCATCGAGTTCACCGCCCCGCCGCCCCCTCCGCCGCCACCGGAGCCGGAAAAGCCCAAGCCGGTGCCAAAGCGGGAAACCCCCAAAGAAGTCGTACAGCCCAAGCCCAAGGAAGCACCTCCTCCGCCGCCGACACAGGTGGCCGTGGCCACGCCCACCAACGAGCCGGCGCCGCTCGTGCAGGGTCCCGTGGAGGCGCCCGCCCAGGAAGCTCCATCGGCACCGGCCGAAAGCGGGCCTGCCGGTGCCGGCGGCGAACCCAGCGCCGGCGGCGGCGATCCGGGCGAGGTAGACTTCGGGGCGTATCTAGCGGAAATGCAGAAACGCATCAAGAAAGCCTGGTTTCCTCCCAAGGGCAACGAGTCCAAGCGCATTTCCCTCAAGTTCAAGATCAGCAAATCCGGCGACGTGAGCCGCATCCGGCTCGTCGAGTCCTCCGGGCTGCAGATAGCCGATGCCGCCGCCATCACCGCAGTCGAGTCGGCCGCCCCGTTTCCACCGCTGCCAGCCGGCGCTCCGGACCAGATCGAAATCAAGTTCACCTTCGATTACAACGTCTTCAACGGCGGGCAAGCGGCACTGCGCAACTAGCCCGCCGGCGCCGCGCCATGCCCGTGATCGCCAGAGCGGTGTGAGGTGGAATCTTCCCAATTGAGTCGGTCAGCAGGCAGCAGTATCTTCCCGTCCGGCCCGCGTGGGTGCTCTAATTAAAGCAGACGTTGAAAAAACCGTATGGTTTCACGCCGGCGCCTCAGGTCAACGCGCGCAGGCGCTCCAGCACCTCGTCAGTCAACGGAATCGACTTGCGCGTGGACTCATCGGTCAGGACGATGACCGACTCCGAGGTCGAACAACACACGGAGTCTTTGAAGAGCGCCTGCCCGACGGTAAACGACGACCGGCCAATGGACAACACGCGCGAACCCACCTCAACCACACCGGGGAAGTTCATCTCAGCCAGGAAATCCATGGCCAACCGCGCTATCACGAACGTCTTGCCCGGACCAGCAACCGAGCCGTTCTCATCGTACAAGAACGCCACCCGCCCGGATTCGAACAGCGTGCAATAGACTGCGTTGTTGACGTGCCCCTGGCGATCTGTGTCTCCGTATCTGAGCGTAACAGAAGTCCAGGTTCTGTAGGCGTCCCGGCTGACATCACAAACGGTGCTCCTGCGCGCGTTGGTCATACGAATCCTCCCCACTCTGTTGCAATCGAGATGGAACCAGGTGTGTAGATCGTAACCCCACTTGCAATCCAGCCAACTCCATGACCCACTGTAGACGACCGTGGGTGCCCCGACCCTCTTGGAAGTCCGTAAGAGAGAAAGCGAGCGAAACAGCTGTACCCGTCTGACAGAACCCTGGCGCAGGCGGCGAGCCTGCCGACCGGTCGCAGCTCAGTGCGTACAATGAGAACGAGCCAAGAATGTCAGACGGGTTAGGATTGTGTTGAAGCAGGCCTCGATTGCAGACTTAAAGGACGGGCTGATCGAACGTGGTGACAACCACATCGTCGTGACAATGCGCTTTTACCCGCGTTTTCTCCGAAAGGAGCTTCGTCACGAGTTTATCTGCGATCTGGCACCGGACAGGCAGTTGCTCCTCGACTTCAATGCCGCACGGAAGCGATTGCAGGATCACAACAGCGCCTTTGCAGCAGTCAATTACGAGCAGAGATTCAGGCTAAACACAGTCGCCCTTGCGCATCTCGAACGGCTTTCTAAAATGAGCACAACGAAGGACATCTACCTGGCTTGCATTTATCCGGTCGGAGAACGATGCCACCGCGAAATGCTTGTGCTTTTGTCCCGTGAACTTTTCGGCTGCAGGATTGGTGACGTGTATCATTCGTACCCTGTCTTTATGCAACGCTTGCAAGAGTTTCAGCACCAACCCGGATCGCGGACATAGCGCCCATCGCGAGGCAGGCTTGTGTTCATGCCGGATCCGATGGGTTCGGGGAGCGGAAGCATCCCGATGGCGCTGCTGATTTCATCCAGCAGACGTACGGGCGATGTTTATCGCTGCCCTGGGCGCCGGTAAACGCCACCGGCTCGCAAGGTTTCCTTGAAGCGCACGTCCACTTGTTAAATCGCCGGCAGGACGGTCGTGCCGGCATGAGTTCCGCGATTGGGTCGGAGTGGGTAGACTGGAAGGAGGGGGCAGGGCTTCTCATGGACGGCAATTTGTTGGCATGTTGTGCAACAAACGCGACCGAAGTTTACTCCGGAATGCGTCCCCATGAGCTGTGATGCAGCCAGTGTGAGCAGTCCATGTCCGCAAAGGCAGAGCATGGGAACTCGTCATCTGTGTAACATTTCTTAACGCGGGACGTGCTAAGCGAGATAAGGCTTTTGGCAACGGCAGATCGAAATTGATACCGTCTTGGGCTTGCAGGCGATCGAGACAGAGTCTGCGGGTTTTCGGAGTGCGTCATGTCGATAGCGCTTTCAATCTGGAATGCCGTGGATTTATTGGTCGGATAGGGTACAGGATAAATACCTTGACAACATCAGGGGTGTGGGCACGCGTTTGTCTGGGGTTGGGTGTGCGATTTGTTTTTGGGAGCCGGTTCTGAGGTGTTTCAGGGTCGTGGCATTAGCCACGGCTTTGCCGTGTTGACCACTCTCCTGCTTCAAGGCAAGGTTCGGCACGGACATCAGAGCAGTCGTGGGCATTCCGGTGGACGCTCGCAGACGAGGTTTGCTAGCAGGTTGTGCGAGCCGAAAAAGCATGAGGGGTTCATCATGGAAGACAGGCGGGCATGTCTTTCTGTGCTAGCTCTTGTTATGGCTTTGCAGCTGGCTTTCGCCCCAGTTGCTTCACTGGCCCAGACAGCAGACTATGGAGCATCGGAACCAACAAGCAACAGCGAG
>DATNRD010000131.1:0-5818 GCA_036703665.1 Candidatus Obscuribacterales bacterium | reverse complement strand
CGTGGAGGGCCACCGCCCGCCTGTCCGGGAGCCGGTACATCATTCTGTCCTGGGTTGCTGGGCGAGCTTTTTCCTGGGGCGAATCCACTCGCGCCCGGGCCGCCGCCACCACCCCCACCTGTCGCACCAATCGCAGATATGGTGACATCCCCGTTCAGCGTAATGTTGCCCGAGCCAGCGTCAAGAATAATTGTCAAAGCAAGAGGACGCTTCTGCTCGGACCAGTGCCGATTCAGGACCTTCCAGATTGCCAAACAACTAAAAGAGCCTCGCTACCTGGCCGAAAAACAGAAGCGCTACCGCCTGACACGCGAGAAATGACTTTGCCGGCGACTTGCGGAGCTTGAAACCTTGAATTCTCAGCACTAACCTGCGAAGTTGCAAGGAGCCCATAGCCCCGCATATACGACGGATTCGTCTGGCGAAGGAAGCGGTGTTTGCCAGGGAATAAGAGTCTGTGACGGTTCAGGGGAGAGGGTGCGATGCCGCCAGAGTCAAGGATCGGCTCGGCGACGAGCTCATCGTCATTGGACACAGCATGGGCGGAGTAGTCTTGCTTGATATCCTTACCTGCTATGGCAAGGACATTCCCGTGGATATGCTCATCACGGTGGGTTCATCCCGTTACCCGACTCATGACACCTAATAATAGCGATGTGGCCCTGGGTATCAAGTCCGCCAGCAGAGAAATTCCAAGCGGTGCAGCGCCGGGCTGGTCCGGCTGTGCGGAACGGGCGTCGTGTTAAGATCCGCTCAAGCGCCCGATGGAAACCGACCGAGCGGTTGCGCAAGCGAGAAGGAAGTGGCGGGCAAAGTAACCAAACGAATCAATCAGAAATCACTGACCAACCACAGGAAGAGGTTTTTGCGGTTCTTCCCCAGGGCTTTTCGCGACCAGCGATATCTTGATTGGGAGCATACATACAAGTGGCAATCGCACAAACTCTGGGTTGAACTGCTCAATGACAGAGAGTTCGGGAGCCTGCTGCGGCGCCGCGAATATCTGGAAATTGCCAGCAGGGCGTTGCGCGTTGAGCAAAAGACCGTCCCGCCCTTTCTCTTTTCCTTCGAGAAAATGGCTCTCCGGGATGCCTTACGTACTGCCGAGGGCGCGCGCCTCTTTTCGGAGGGGCTTTTTACGCTTATCCACGGTGAAGGTGATTTGCGCAGTCGATTCATTCAGTGGATTGTTGCCTTCGGTGAACTTCCCAGCAAGAAGGCCAGAGTACTTTCGTGGCCGAACCTGACGTTTTTTCCGTTCATTGCCCAGCCGGGAAAGCACATCATTTTGAAGCCGTCGGCCATGACGGTTGCCGCAGCGGAGCTGGGGTACGATCTGGAATACTCGCCCAAGCCATCGTTTGCCACATACGAGAGCTTGCTCACCCTGGCCAGCCTGGTGCGGGAAGGGATTGCTGACCTCCGACCGCGAAACTTTCACGATTTGCAGACGTTCCTTTACGTGATTGGTTCGACCGAGTACAAGCAGCTCGAAGAAGAGATTATGTGCTGAGGTCATCGGCATGCGACAAACCGTTCAAGTTCTATCCGCATCTTTTCTGATCAGCGCCGCCTGCGTGCTCTTTGATGCTGGGCCGGGCGAAGCGCAGACCACCAGCCGGCGTACCGGCACTCAGTCTCCGTTCCGCCAGCCGGAGGACACGAAGAAGGCGGCCAATCGCAAGAAAGGCAAGCCGAAAAAGAAAGTGGTGATCAAGACATACCCCAAGTATGTCAACCGGAGAGATCTCTATGGTTCGGCCGGTCAGGGATATGTTCCCGCGCAGCCGGCAACACAAGGTACTCGCGGGTTCTAGACAGGACCGGTCCGTTCCAGGACAGCCTTTTGCCAAGGCGAGAGAAGCGCCCCGCGCAGGTAGGGCCCCGGCGGAGACTACTCACGTCAAACGCGATTACCGCATTGAACTATTGGCAAGGTTTGGACGTAATTACTGCTGAGAGGTATGACACCAAGAAACAAAAAGCCGCGAGGGGCGGCTTTTAAGTGGGGCTCGTTATGGTCGGTACCACCGGTGTCTGCGAAACTCTCGGCAAGCGGTTCGACTCCGCCGGGCTCCACACCCCTTAATATAACACGGCCTCATCCGTGGTGGTCATGGCCGCCCGGCTCTCTCTACGTGCCGGCAGCGATGGCGGCGCGCACCTTCTGACCGAAGTGATCGGTCAGGCGCTTGAGCGTGGGTGAGATGTCGTCCTCGGAGATCACCGCATCGATGAGGACGAGGTCCTTGCTCTTCTTCGCTTCCGTGAGCGCCGACTGGAAGTCTGCGCGTGTGCCGGCCTTGATTCCTTTGCCACCGACTGCGGTGGCGAGGGCCGAGTAATCCCAGCGAGCCAGGTCGTAGTAGTCACGCTTTTGATCGATGAACCTGAGCATGGCGTAGCTGGCGTTGTTGAATACGATGACAATCGGATTGAGACCCAGGCGCACGGCTGTGCTTATCTCCATGCCGGTCATCTGGAAGCCACCGTCACCGACAAGAATGATCGGGCGCCGCGAGCGGTCGGCAAGGAAGGCGCCGATGCCTGCCGGGACACCAAAGCCCATGCTGGAGTAATAGCCGGGGGCAATAAAGATGTTCGTCTTAAGGCTCATGCCTGCATAGAGGCAGTCGCCCACATCGGAGACGACCGAATACCGGTCGTCGAGCAAGTGGTTCAGGTCGTCGATCATGCCCGCGACCGTAAGCTGCTTGGCCTCGGCTGGTGCGCCGAAGTCCTCAGGAGGAATGGAGGGTATGGTGAATCGCCGGGCCGGTTTGAGTTTGCTGGTAACGCGCTCCAGGACCTCCCTGACCAGAGAGGGCAGGTCGACGCCCTGGTAGGTGTGGTGGCCGACGGTGATCTCGCGCGCCGTGGCCTGGATCAATCGCTTCGGCTCCAGCCGGGCGGTGTACCCGGCTGTTTCCATCTCGGTCAGCACCGTGCCCAGGCAGAAGACCAGGTCCGAGGCCTCGACGTACTCGCGCACCTTGGGATTGCCGAACTGTCCGAAGTAATTGCCTATGAAGTTGGGATGTGTCTCGGGGAATGATGCCTTGCCCAGGATGGAGGTGACCACCGGTATGTTGAGCGATTCGGCCAGCGCCACAACCTGGTCTTTGATGCCGAAGCGGCGTACTTCCACGCCCGGGAAAAGCACCGGTTTCTCGGCTGACTCGAGGCGCTCCAGGATGTCCGCGACGGCCTCCTCCAGGGCAGGCGACGGACCCTCCACTGAGGAAGGGGCCCGCTCGGTCACCGCCATCTCACAGTTCACCATGTCGCGCGGGATTTCCAGGTAGCCCGGGCGCGAAAGCTTCATCGTGGTATCAATGACCTTGTCGATCTCTTCCTGTGCGGTAGCTGGGTTGGTGATGAGAGCCTGAGACTCGGTCACTTCGCAGAAGACCTTGTACTGGGTGTCGAAACCCTTGACACAGTGGTGCAGGTACGGTTTCTGGCTGCGGAAGCGCGTCTCCGGGCTGCCGCTTATGACAAGCAGGGGCGACTCCTCCGCATACGCCAGGCCGACGGAGTTGACCATGTTCAAGCCGCCCGCCCCATACGTCACCAGCGCCACGCCCAGTCCCTTGAGGCGCGCGTATGCGTCCGCGGCAAAGCCGACCGAAGGCTCGTGAGTCATGACGACTGTCTTGAGACCTGAGCGCTCCTGGGCAGCGTAATGGGGGAGCACAAAGTCGCCAGGTATGCCGAAGGTGTACTCCACGCCGGCTTCCTTGATCCGCTTGAAGACGTAGTCGGCGAGCTTGATCTTGGCCATGACATTTACCCTGTATTTTTTACAACCGCTGGCATTTTATCGCACGGGCAGCGCAGATGCCCGGGTACCCGCCTGGCGCGCTTGTGAGATTGGGCTCCAGCAGGGGTGCGCCGTCGCACCGGCGCGGCGGCGTACCAGGAGCTGCCGCAGGGTGCGGCGGCTGACCGCTTGCGAACTTTGTTGCGGTGGCTTCCACGGCAGGCTCTCGCCGAACGATATAATTAGCCGCGCGGGGACCGGTTTTTAACTGGATGAAGAAAAAGAAGAAAGGCTTACCGGCATCGGCATCGGGCGAAAGGAGTCTGACCTTTACGCGGGCCAGGTGGAAGCACTATTCGCGCTACTTCGGCGTTCTTGTCATCGGCCTGCTCAACTTGTCGTTGATTGCCAGCACCATCCAGATTCACAGCACGCAGCCGACGCCTGACATCGACCGCGAGTTGCTCAGCTTCGCCCTGGTCCTGTTCTTCGATGTAAGCGTGCTTATCCCCATCATCTTCGAGGTCGACCAGGTCTGGGCGACCCCTGACCGGATCATATTCAAGACCCTCTTCTGGACCAGCAAGGTACCCTGGGGTGAAATCAAAGCGTTTCACAATCCTCTTTATCTTGCTTTTGCCATTGTCCGCACGCAGAGGTGTTTTTATTTGATTAACAAGCGCGACATCGCTCCCCTGGATCAGCTCCTCGAAACAATCCAGTTCAAGCTCGCCAAGGCAGCAAGATGAGGTTATATACTGTCTTCGGCGTCTAGATTGGCAGCGTGGCTGATGAGCAAAGGTAAGATTCGCGTACTGATTGGCAAGCCTGGTCTCGATGGACATGACCGGGGAGCAAAGGTTGTCGCCCGCGCGCTCAGGGATGCCGGTATGGAGGTCATCTACACTGGACTGCACCGGTCGCCGGAAGAGATAGTCGAGACGGCCATTCAAGAGGATGTCGACGCCATCGGACTCAGCGTTCTTTCCGGGGCGCACATGACCGTGTTTCCACGCGTCCTCGAGCTGCTCAAGGAGCGGGGCGCGGCGGACATAATTTTGTTCGGCGGCGGCATCATCCCGGATGAGGATCGCGAGGCGCTTCTCAAGATGGGGGTAAAGGAGATTTTCGTCCCCGGCGGTGCCACCCAGCAAACCATCGAGTTTCTCAAGAGCCTGATGGTCGCTAAGAAGAAGTACGAAGCCGTGTAGATAAAATTTACTTGGCCGCTGGCTAATTTGGGAGGAAACTGGGTATAGAAGGTTAGACGTAGGGACGGAGATTAAACGTCAGGAGCTCACATTAAATTTATGGTGAAATCTCTTGACCTCCATGTTATACTCGGCGTCTAACGGTGCGGGGAGCTTTGACAAGTTTAGGGAGCGGCCGTGGTCGAAAAGTTTGACAACACTGAAAATCGCAAGGCTCAGGAGAACCTGGATACTTCCGACCAGCGCAGACCGCCGGTGGACCACGTGGTTGGAGAAATCGCCTGGGTGGTTGCCGAGTCGTTGTGGACCCACCAACTGAGACCGAAGGTCGCCCAGCTGTTCTCTGCCATCGAAAGCCGTGTGGCAGCTCGCCGGGCAAGCCAGGACACTCTGAGCCGTCTGTCGGCCGAAGACCCGGAGACCGATCAAGCTTACGCGCACCTGGTCTAACTCCAAAAGATAGCATTGCACCAAGCCGGCGCCGCAGCGCGGGCTTTTTTGTATTTGCCCCAGCAGGGCAGGCGGCCCAGCCTCCGTCGGCCACCTGGCGTCTTGACGCGCGGCGGAGGAGCGCAGGGCAGGGGAGCAGAAGAGCCGCCCTCGCCTGTATGGGAAAGCCGGGCGGGCGCGGGCGCGCTGAGTCCCTACTGGTAAAATGAGTAAGGCGATAGCGGATCCGAATGCGCGCCTTACTAGATGGCGAGGCTTAGATGTCCTCCAAGCCAGTACAATACCGCAAAGGCGACGTCGTTCTGGTGTCGTTTCCGTATACTACGGACGATGGGCAGACGCAGACCAAAAGACGCCCTGCCGTAATCATCTCGAACGACTACAACAATGCCCG
>DATNRD010000130.1:0-6217 GCA_036703665.1 Candidatus Obscuribacterales bacterium | reverse complement strand
GCGGAGGAGCCTGGTACTGCCCGCTGGCGGGCGGAGCCTGGTACTGGATGCTCGCTGGACCTGCCTGGTATGGCGAGCCTGTGGGCTCGGTCGGGGGCGCTTGCGGCGGTGCGGTAGCGGGTGCTGCTCCTCCCGAATAGCTTGCGGGGCCGGTGTGTGACTCTGCGGCGTCATAAGATGTCAGAGGCATTACGGGCGGCTGACCGGGCATCGGGAAGGTTACCCGGCTGCTGTCCAATCTCAGCTTCACCTGCTCCAGCGCTTGCTTGAGATCTCTGGCTGATTGCATGCGGTTTGCCGGCTCTTTTTCCAGAGTCTTCAGAACAATCTCATCGAGATCCTGTGGAATGTCCAGCCCATCGCGAGCCTGCCGGAGGGGGATGGCCGGGTCGGCGATGTGTTTTTGCAACGTATCAAGAAGATTCTCGCCTATGTGGGGCGGCAGTCCCGACAGGGTCTCATACATCACGCAACCGAGAGAATATATGTCTGAGCGCGGATCCAGCGACCTGCCCATGCACTGCTCAGGGCTGAGATAAAGACTTGTACCGAATATCTCTCCGGTGAGCGTGAGCTGCTGAACCCTTCCGCCTGCCTTGGGCATTACTTTCGCGACGCCGAAGTCGAGAATCTTGACCAGCTCATCGCCTTCGAAAACCGGCACGATCATGATGTTGCCCGGCTTGAGGTCACGGTGAATGATGCCGTTTTCGTGGGCATGAGCGAGCCCGGCGCAGATCTGGATGAATATGGGCAATGCGCGATCCACGGGCAGGAAGCCTTCCTGATCGAGGATGCTTGCCAGTGTCGTGCCCTTGACGAAGTCCATTACCAGGAAGTGGTGCCCTTCCGGGGTCATGCCGAAATCGTGCACGCCGATGATATTGGGGTGGCTGAGGCGGCTTACGGCTTGAGCCTCCTGCTGAAAGCGCTTGCGGTTGGTCTCGTCTTCCAGAAAGCGCGCGTGCAGGAGCTTTATGGCAACCTCACGATCCATCAGGGTATGCACGGCATGATAAACGACGCCCCAACCACCCTGTCCGAGCACGTCGAGGATCTGGTACCGGTCGGCAATCATCGTGCCGATGAGAGGGTCCTTCTTGTCTTGAGAGGTCAAGTCAACTTCTCCAGGCGGCGTAGAAGAACAGTGGCCGGTGTTCGAATGGCCCACGAGCTAGCCGGCGCCCGGGCCAGACCGTCAGGCGGCGGCCGCCCACGTAATCGAGTCTATCACCTCAGTGGGTCGACCTTGGTATGGGATTGATTGTGGCACGTTGAGGACCTTTGCGGCCTGCACCGAGATAGAGTCCTCTTGAAAGCCGGGCTATGCCTGTTGCTTGCTGTGATTCGCCTGGCTTTGGGTTGAGCCGGTCGATGCTGCCAGAACCAAACAAGGAAGGACGGGCGTCGGCAGATTTGGCGACGTTGCCTTCCTTCTGAAGATTGAGTACGGCGGCAGCGCTCAGTAAATGTTCCGGCCGGTATGGGGAAACCACGAGTCTTCCCCCCTCTCCCGATTAATGCTGTGGGGACTACGGAGTCCGGCGGCTAACTGCCTGACCGGCCGGCGTACACAGTAGCAAAGGCGAGCAGGGCCAGTGGCTTGCAGTTCACAACAATCGGGAGGGCCGGGCAGATGGAAGACGGCGAAAAGTACAGGGACCTCATGAAAGAGTGGTGCGAGGCTGATGGGCATGCCGGCACTGCCGCCGACCGGCTGCGCGAAGAGGCTTACTTCAGCCCGCGCTACAACAGATTCAGCCCCGTCCGGCCGTCAGGACTGGGGCAACTGCACATCGGCGAGGGCACGGACTCCGATCGGGGTAACGGCATTGATTGGCGCAAATCGTTAACCGATTGCGATTCGATTAACGAAACGACGACGTTTTCATACTACGGAGAGTTGGAAGACAGTGGTTTGTTCTCGTTCGATACGGAATTCAGTGCAGAGGAGACGGTCGACAAGCATGGTCGCATCGTGGAAAGCAGTGTGGTCTATGAGACACCGGTGACGCAGACCTTCTCTGCTCCCGATGGCGGAGATATCGAGATCGAAAAGATCACCAAGATTGAAACCTCGCGTGGTGAGTCAGGAAACTACTTTACTACTGTAACAACAGCCGGCGGCGACACGCACAAGTTCGTGACCTCGCCGGATGGCATTCCCGAGTACTACGAGCACGGATACGCGTTTCGTTATCGCCGGGGAGTGGCACGCTGAGGATGGAACTACGTGATGATCGAGCGGCCCCAAGAGGGCAAAGGTCATACAAGCAGACAGGCTTCATTTTTGCGGCGGCACTGACTGCCTTCGGAACACGCGGCATGCAGCTACCTGTACACCATCTTCAATGAGCTGCGATGGACTTGTGTGTTTGGTAGTGTCCGGTGCTTAAGCAGTGAGGAAATGGCGCACCGGCGGCGAGATTCCTTAGCGATTGCTCATGGTTCGCGTCGCTTGGCGAAGTAGTGAGATAGGAGTCGGTCGGGCAGGGCACGTATGGTTTCACCAGACCTGGGTGCGGGAAAGATCACAACATGGTTTACGAGACGGTTTGGCAAACATACCTGGAAGTGGGCTCGGTCGCCCTGCAGGCCGGGCAGATGGAGCTTGCCGACCGGATGCTGGAGGCAGCGATAGAGCTTGCGAAATCACAGGGAAGTAACAAGGCGCAGACGGCAGAAAAACTGTGCGTCCTGGCCAGGACATACAGCGCTCACAAAAGAGTTCGCAGGGCGCTGGCAATCTTCAAGGAGGCCCTCTCTATTTTCGAGGAATTGGTTGGGCTGGAGCATGCGAACACACTGGCAACTCTGGAAGCAATCGCGCAGATTTACGTGGCTCATGGCAAGCTGAACAAGGCGATTCCCTATTACGAGCGCGCAGCGCGCGTAGACGAGAAGAATGTGCGGGAGGATGGTCGCGGAATTCTGGTCAGAATGCTGACGAAGCTTGCCTGGAGCTATTACACCCAGGGCAAGTTCGCTCAATCTGCGCAGCTGTACGAACGCGCTGAATCCATGCCGCTATCCGGCTAAGTCCGAGGGAAGTGCTGAAGGAAGGACAAGTAAAACGAAGGATCCAAGGGGTAGCGCTCATGACCAACGAAGGCGAGAAGGACGTCGAAAAGCAGGAGAAGATCGAACCAAAGGACGCACGGTTGCCTGGCGACGACGACGCCATTCAATCCACCAGGAAGGCCGCGGAGCTGGAAACCGAGCGTCTCGAGAAGCTCAGGGTGGAACGGGAGAAGTTAGGGCACCTTTCAATTTTCAGCCTGGGTAGCGGCGCGGTTCTGGAGATTGTCGACAGCGGGGGGGAGGCAGCCAGGAAGGTCTTTGGATTCGATGTAGTCGGGGGTGCCGAGATTGGCTCTGCTGCCGACGAGTTTAAACCTGGTGCTGTACCCGGAAAGGTGATTCACGACGAGTACGGTCGCCTGGGGCGGGTCACGTACCCATCTGGATTTTCGGTTGAGGTGACCTACGAGAGTCCCGGGCCGAAGGCAGAGCCGGAGTCCATAAGCTTGTCTAACGGAACAACAGTTGCAAAGCTCCCGGACGGATCGTGGGGCCAGCTGATCGATGGTAGTGGGCAGCTTCTTAGCAGGTACACAACGGTGGAGATTTCCGCCGACGGCGCGCTCAATTTTGGGGCCGAAGACCATGTGCTTCGCTGGATGCCGGTCGGAGCAATGCTGGTCACAGATCGGTACGGACGGCTGGGTAAAGTAACGTATCCATCGGGATTCTCCGCTGAGGTCCGCTATGCTGAAGCGGGTAAGGGCACAAAAGCGGATGCGATCAGGTTTTCAGATGACACCACATTGCAGAGGAATTCGGACGGTACCTGGAGTAAAACGGCCGATCGCAGCGGCACAGTCGTTGAACAATATGAGAGTGTTGACGTGTTTGATGATGGGACCATAAAGTTTGAGAGCAAAGAGTACACGCTCACCTGGCACTGCCAGGGCTGCGCAATTGTGACCGACCAGTACGGGCGATTAATTAAAGCGATGTATGCTTCCGGACTGTCAGCGCAGGTGATCTACGAGGGGAAAGGCGCAGAGCCATCAAAGATCAAATTGTCGAACGACACGGTTTTGGAACGGGGCGCCGATGGGTCGTGGAGCCAAAGGGCTGCAAGCAGTGGCGAAGTGCTCACCAGATACAGGAACGTGCAAGTGGCGCATGACGGCACGATCAGCATGGAGGCAGAAAACTACCGGGTTGATTGGCTCCCTGATGGAACAACCGTTGCTGCCGACCTTTCCACCGGGCAGATGACCCGACTGCATGCTGACGGAACCAGGGAGAGGCTAGTAGCGGCAATTCCAAAGCCGCCTTCCGGTGGCCCCTGAGATGGCCCCTGCAGGGGAGAGAGACTAGTCTTGTCTTACATGATTTCTCGCTAGACCACAAAAACTCCGCTTGATGTCACAATAGTCCCTGACCTACAGTGAGCCCTTAAGTGCTCACATTCGGTGCTTGTCCATAGAAGGAGCAACTAATCAGATTGCCAGTGCATTCACATGCCCAGCTGTTACCAAGCCACCCACAACCACATCATGCTGTAGTAATTCTGGAAAGGGGGCACCGTATGCAGTGATATATTTGACTTTCCGCATGCCTGGGCTCAATAGCGCTGCTCGAAAGCCTCTATCCTCTTATCGAAGGAATCAGCTTGGGCGTATTTGCCCATGGTGCGGTAGACGTCCGACAGCTTGTGCAGAGTGAGCAGCAGCCGTGGGTCTCGCTGGCCGAATTTCTCAGCTTCTCTGAGCGCAGACAGGAAGAGCCTTTCCGCTTCTTCGGACTTACCCGCCTGCAAGGCTTTCTCGCCTGCACTGGTGAGCCGTTGCCAGACCGCATAGTCAGCGTATCTCGAACCGCCCGTGTGGTTCCGTGCAGACTCGGCAGGCTCTGAGGGCCGTGGTGTGCGCAGTTTGGTAGAGCCTAACCAACCGCCAAACCCTCCGAGGAGGGCTCCTATGCAGATGGTGATAAGGAGCCGTCTGGGGAGCTTCCTTGTCTCTGCCATTCTGGAGTATCACAAAAGGATGACACTTAACCGTTGAAATAGAAACGGACTGCCATGTGCAGGCCACGGGCACTGCTTAAGGCATAAAGTGTATCACTTCTGACTGTCGCTCTTTAGCACATTGCCTTTGTCAGTTTCTTATCAGACTGCCAGGGGCATATGTACACTAGCGCCTGAAGGTGGGTCCGGCCATGGCTGACCGAATCGAACTCAAGCCCGGCGGCGACAAGGTGGAGACCGGCGACCGCCGCACCGGAAAGCCCGATCACTTACAGCCGGAGCGGACTGTCACCGGCTTGCCGCCGGACAGTTGATCGGCGCCCGGGGCTCATTTTGGAGCACCTTGATTGCCGGCCGGATTAAATGCGCGCGCCCGGCCGCTGTCGTGCGCCTCCCCGGCCGTTTTCATGCGCCAAGCCGGCCGTTTGCGAAGCGCGTATGCAGGATATGGACAGGCCCGCGGACCAGGACACCGACTCGGCCGCGGTGCCTCAAACTCCTTTTCCTCTACCGCCGCCAGCAACTCAGCCAGAAGAAGAAAGAACGAGGCCAGGACGACGACCTTACCCGCTAGGCAGGCGTCCAGGAGGCAATATAAGAGGCGTAATTAACGCCGGCAAGGGAATCATCCTCACGAAGAAAGGGCGTTTCCGGCGCTTGGCGGCCTTTTGCCAGGGGGCCGCCGGCAGATGGGGATCGCTGGAGGTGGCGGGCACCATATACGGTGCTAAAATGAAACTCGGGCGGAGCTCGTCGGCGGCCTGCCAAAACGGAAGTCAGGAGAGCAATTTGGGCGAGATGGGCTGAAAATGCCTACCCCAAAAACGGCTATTGAGGAAGCGGGCTGCCAAGAGGAAATATATCCTGTCTTTGAAAGCCTGTCCTGGCAATACTTTCCGGCTTTCACCACCCGGCAGTGATACATAAATTTATTATCGGACGCGCTCGAGTGGTGCGATATTGAACTTATTTGCGTGCGGCAACGTTTGTATATGTAACCGGCTTTGAGACTTTTCTTACGTCTGGCTGCCGGCTTGAGTTCCTGCCATCATTTAAGAGGGGCATGGTAGTGCTCCGGGAGGCTGCTATGGTTATCAATTCCGTAAATCCCCCTGCAATGCCTGTTGAAACCACCGCGCCTGGTGGGCTTGATAGCTATTTGCCGCAAGCTGTGCG
>DATNRD010000129.1:0-16137 GCA_036703665.1 Candidatus Obscuribacterales bacterium | reverse complement strand
CAATTGCAGCAGGGGAAGATTCTCCGCGGCAATCAAGTCTTTCTACCGGCTCAGTCCCAGTGAGAAACGCAACGCCGAGATCTGCTATGCGGCTGGATATGCCTGGATGAGGCTGCATAGACCGGACGTCGCTAAAGGACTGTTGATCCTGGCGGTCAGCCAGGGCTTTGAGGGCTATCGAGGCTGGGAGTCTGCAGGAGACCTGCTCAGCCGCATTTCCCAGATGGAGAAGTTTGCACCGCCGCACTTGAGGACATTCTGTGATCAGGGAAACTCGAAAATCCGCGTATATGGAAGGCAAACGAGCTGGTCGCAGCCGGTCCTCCTAGCCATGCCCCAGTTTGTCACGAGGGCTAAGGAGATATTCGGAGAAGACTGTCCTGCGATCAATTTTTACTTTTTCGAAGCCCGCGAACACTTCGAGAATTTCTATTCAGCGATGTTCGGGACCAGAACGCAAAAATGGTGGCACGATGGCACCGGTAGTTTCAACGTCGTCGTCTATTGCGAGCGCCGCCGTGATGGCGCAATCGCAGGGACCCCCGGCGCCGCACGAACTATCGGCAACGTCTTGCATGAGTACGGACACGCGTTATGCAGCACCTATTACGGCGACGGATACCTGAAGGCGGTTCCAAACTGGCTGAATGAGGGACTGGCGGATGCTGTCGCATATCCGTTTTACGGAGAGCTCTTCAGCCAGTCACGTAAGCTTTTGTCAGTGCAGGAGAGGAAAGGTCTCCCTGCTCCCTCATACAAACAGATGTGCCGGGAGCTTTACGAGGATCCCGACGTTCGTTATACGTTCGCACGCCTTATGGTGGAAGAGCTGCTGGCGAATGAACCGAGTAGAATCAAACGGATTCTCAAAGAGGCGCGCAGAGCGGGAAGCTTCGAACGCGCCCTAAAAACCGTGACTGGATTTGAAGGACGCTACTGGTATCGTCGCATTGCGGCCCGCTATTGGAAGGCTCACACCTATACAACGCGACGCGAAGCCGCCGGGCCGGGATAGATCAACTGCAGACGCTGGGCGTGAAGCGCTTCTGGCTCAAGGACCTTGCTTGACTTAGTTTGATCGAGCAGGGCGTGGTGCTGCCGAGGTTCGTTCGGCCTGCCGGGTCGGGGGCTGTGCGGCATGCTGTGGTTCGCCGGCAGCAATGGAGTCTGCTACTTCCCTGGTTCCGACAATCCAGGCACGGGTTTGTGACCAATTCTTCGTAATGTTTTCAATGGTCTGCAGCGCGATCGAGTCGGGGACCACATGCCCAAAGATGGTGTACTTGTGGTCGAGGTGCGGAGCATCTCCGAGGAGTATAGAGAACGAACTTACCGCCGAGTCGGCCTGGTCGTATCGCGCCATACTCAATGTCCATTTCTTATGCGACAGCTTCCCATCAGGCTGAGTCGACACCTCGAGCGGAAGCCGCCTTAACAGTCCTTGCGGGCTGGCCGAAAGCGCGGGCTGGCCATCGATTTTGCGTTCGGCGCTGGCTATCTGGATCACGAAATTTGGAGCGTAACGGAATATCGGAGTGCCGTCGAAGACCCCGCTCTTCATGAGCCTGTACATTTGCGTCGCATGCTTGGGAGCGAGCCGCGGATCGAGCACCAGGCGAATCTTCCCGAGGTTGGTTTCAAGTTCCATAATCTTGGTTTCAGTAATCAGCGGGCCGTCCACCTCAAGATTATAGAGCGGGAATCTGTTGTTGATGTTGGTCGTCGCCACAAGCTCCTTTGGCGAAACGGCAGCCTTGATACTACAGGAGGCACCATCTTTGTTCTCGATGGCCTCCCCGGATTCCGAAGATGTTACGCCGCAAAATGCAGGCTTTCTCTTATCGGCATCCGACCACCACTGTGGACGGGCGAAGCTGTCGTCAGCACAGAAAATCCCCATCACTATCATGGAATCTTGAGCCTGATCGAGTTTATTGTCGTAAGTTCCCGTAAGCTCGTAATGTTTGCCGGCCGGCAGCATGATGCCTTCCCTAGAGTATATTGTCTCGATGTTCACAATTTCGAGACCACCGGCTATCCGCGTCCTGGACTTGGCTTCGAGAATCTTCTGTTGTCCGGCCGCATCGCATTTTACGATGGCCGCTTTTGTGCACAGCGGATGAACGTGCGTCCACACCGCGTGAATGCGCCTATCTTTGGCACCAAACGCCGGCTCGCGTTCTTCCGTCAGAGGTGAGCTATATGTGTGAACACCCGGCGGAACCACCCAGTGGCCGCTCACCCTACGACCCAGCCAGTCCTGGCGGTTGGAGCCAGGAACGGAGTTCGGTGCGGAAACCCCTGGGGACATGGCCAGGCAGTCAGGATGCTCTTTGTGCGCAGCCAGAGTGGCCTCCGGCGTATCCTTGTCGACGATGACCTGCACGTAGGGAACGAACCAGTTCAGGGACTTGAGCGGGTAGACCAGCTCTACATCCCTTATGAAATAGAGCTTGCACCGGTGCTTGATGCGTCGGTGCTGATCGGTCGTGCGGTTGGCCGCCTGAAACGTAAACGACCACTGCTCGTCGCTTGCGGCCGGGACCGCCAATCCCTTCGGAAAGTAGAACTCCGTCTGGCCCTGTGTCAGGGTCACAATCCGGTTGTTTCGGCAGCGCTCCCCTTCGGTGAAGAGCTTGTTCCGAGCAGCCATATCGACATCCATGTTGAGATGACATATGAACTCAGCCGTAGGCATGGGTTTGTCGTTCTCGTCGAGAACTTCGAGCTTGATGCCCTTAAACCAGTACAGTTGCCTGGGCTTGGTGCCGGCATCGACCAGTCCCGGCGGACGTCCGGCCGCGGCAGGCTGACTGGTGTCGCCCATCATCGCAGGGCCGGAGCTCATCTGAGCGGGCGTCGCACCGCCTTCGATGTACGTCACCCGGCTCTCGGGCAAGACCACCTGCTGCGACTCAATGAGATCAGCCAAACGAAACTTCTGGGAAACGTAAGGGCCTTCCATAGACCGGTACTTCCGATGAAGGTCAAACGGCCCCACCACTATTTCGGGTGTGTAAACTGGTCCTTCCGGGCGTGCAATTCCTGCGCTCGAGGCAGGGTTGGACCTGCGTGCAATAGCCGGACCCGAAAGAATAACGCACAGACACGCAACTAAGCCACAGGCGAGCAGCCTGCTCGTTCGTCTCATGGTTCCCCCCTCCTGTGACGATCGGCTGCCCCTGCTGCGGAAACGGGGATCAGCAAACTTTGGTCCCCTCATTATACTCGCAAGGGCCCCGGCGCATTATGTGATTTGTCTGATGTAGCGCGGGTTTTGCCGATGGCCGCTCTCAATTTACGTCGAGTTTAGCTTCTTGCTTAGTGAGTACTGCAGGTGGAAGGGACGACTGTTCAGGCTGTCCGTCGGTCGCAACCGCTTCATTGTCTGGCGAATCGGGAAGCAGCGTTGCAAGCAAGATCGGCAGTACGCCGCCCTGCGCTGCACCGACCATTTTCTTCAGCTGCTCGCCGTCCTTGTTCACGACTATAAGCGTGGGCACATCCCGGACGCCCACATGCTTGACGAAGGGAACATTTTGCGGATCATCGACGTTGATGTGGAGCACCTTGACTCGTGAGACAAAACGCCGTTGAGCCTTTGTCACAATTGGCTTGAGAGCAGCGCACTCCTCGGACTCGCTCGAGAAGAAATCGAGGACGATCAATTCAGGTGAAACGCTCCGATCGGCTGCCGGGCACGAGGCCCGTTGCTCTTGACCAAGAGCGGGAAGCAGCCAGGTGGAACAACCAGCGAGCAGCAATGCCACTGAAATCAACTCTTTTACGTGCATAGTGTGCTCCGACCAATGCCCGTTCAGCCGGTGTCGCCTCGCGTCCCGGCGAAAGTTGTCCGCCTCTAACTGAGCTAATACCCCCCTGCTGACTACCTCTAACAGCCATCCGGATAAAAGATGGGTAGCCATCTGGCTGAGACCTACACGTCAGGCCGGCCAGGCGCTGGCATGGCAAAAGCCCCCGCAGCGCTCAACGTCCGGCGAGGGTTAAGGTGAAAATTCTGAATTCTTAGTAATGGGATCCAGCGGATCCCCTCAAGCAGCTTTGCTTCTCAACTCCGCCGCGATGTCTTCTTGACCGAGAATGTATGCACGCCTTGCCTGATCGTCGGCAAAGCAAGCGATCGCGGCGGTCAGGTCGACCAGCATCTCGGTGGGAGCGAACTCAGTCAGCCTTACCAGCATCCGCTCAACGGTGAGCCAATCCTCGGTTTCCAGGGGCAGTGATTCGTCCAACCGCGTAATCACCTGGTGATCGCGACTCCTGTCTGACAGCTGAGAACGGGCAATTCCCTTGTTTTCGTGGCGCATCATGGCGGTACCTCATTCTTATGCGGTGGAACGCGCTGCTGCCGGCCGTCTGCAGCTGCATTGGCAAACAGTGAATCCTTTCTTATGCCACCATGCTAGCGACGCGCTTTACGCCGTGCAACAACTTGACTTCGTAAGACTACGCAGCCGTGAGCTTTTCAGGGCGTACTCCTACGATGTCATGATGTTGCTGCCCAACCGATTTCTGGCCACTCATTCCAATGCCGCATCCCGAAAGGCTCTTCTGCCGGCCGCTGGCGCCCGAGGGCAGGCGCGGCTAATGCCCTTATGCCTGGTACAATCGTGCCGCATTCTTGCGGAGGACGTCCGGTGATTGATGCAGCCAAGATTACCCTTCTCGTGCTGAGCACGCTCGTGCTGGCCGGGGGAATCCTCGGATTTGTGAAGGGGAAAAGCAAGGCATCCCTGATCGCTGGGATAATCATCTCCGCTCTTCTTGATCTGAGCTTCGGCATCACCTTTGCCGACGAGCGCGCGGGGCTGATTCTCGGTGATGCAGTTACCTTCGTTGTCCTTATGATAGGTTCCGTCCGCTTCCGCAAGACCAAAAAGTACATGCCCGGCGGCCTTATGATGACCCTGGGATCCGTGGGTCTGGCTATCATCACGCTTGCGCTTGTCAGAGGGTAGCGTGCGCACATCCGGACCTATCGACGCGCGGTGCGTAACGCGGGCCCATGTGGACATGTGCGCGCGTGCAATGTTCCTTCTGGTCCTCTTGTACGTCTTGGGTCTTCCGGCAAATTGCCAGCCGGCACGAGCGATCTACACAGCCGACATCACCACCCGGTCGGGCATAAAGCTGGCCGCGGACATCTACCTTCCGAAAGGCGACGGCAAGTACCCGGCAATTCTCCTGAGGACTCCGTATGATCCAAGATTCAAACCCACTCTTGATTTCGCCCTTAAGCTTGCTGGTGACGCCTACGCAGTTGTAGTTGCTCACTGTCGCGGTCGCTACGATTCAGACGGCAAGTTTGTTCCTTTTCTGTTCGAGAACGAAGCTCATGACGGATATGACACCGTCGACTGGATTGCAAAACAACCGTGGTGCAACGGCAAGATCGGCACAATGGGAGCGTCTTACCTGGGAATGGTGCAGTGGCAGCTGGCAGCGCTGAAAAACCCCCATGTGCGCTGCATGTTCATTGTCGTAGCACCCAGCGACCTGTACCGCGACATGGTCTACCCCGGCGGTGCCTTCGCACTACAGGGACAGCTCGGCTGGCACTTCCTGGTCAGCCGGAGAACGGATCAGGTTTCCACACTAATCGACTGGCATCAGGCGCTGAACCATCTTCCCATCACGAGCATGAACGAGCGCATCGGCACCCGTCTGCCTGTGCTCAGAGAATACATGGAGCAGTCCCGTTACGGCAGGTACTGGCAGGGGCTCTACTGTCTGGACCGGCTCTACAAGCAGGTAGCGACCCCGACCTTTCTGGTCGGCGGATTCAATGACGGGCTCGTAAGCGGCACACTGGAAGCATTTGCAAAGCTGCGGCAGCAGCTATCCGGCAGAGCGGGCAGCGAAGGTGTTAGCGTCCAGGGGCTCGTGGGTCCATGGGATCACCTCGGCAGCATTACCGGACTTACCACCAGATTCGGTGACATCGACTACGGGCCGGCTGCCCAGGTGGATGTAAACGAACTTGCCCACCGCTGGTTCGATCACTGGCTCAAGGACAAGCCACTGACCGATTGGCAGAAGGCTCCACTGAGGTATTTCCTTGCCGGATACGACGCCTGGCAAGAGACGGCAACCTGGCCGCCGCCTTCTGCCTCCGAGAAACTGCTCTATCTCCACAGCAACGGCCGCGCCAACAGAAAGGACGGGGACGGAACGCTCGATGGCTCGCAGCCCGGTTCCGAGCCGGCCGACTCATTCACTTACGATCCGGCCAAACCGGTGCCTTCCGCCATGTCGCGGCACATTCTGTTCGGTAGCGGCCCGAAGAACCTGCAAGAGATCGAACAGCGTGACGACGTTCTTGTCTACAGCGGGCAACAGTTGCCCGCTGACCTGATCGTAGCGGGCAATCCGCGAGTCGTGCTGCATGCCGGCTCCGATGCACCGGATACAGATTTCTGCGCCTGGGTGTGCGATGTTTCGCCTGACGGAAGGTCGATAGCCGTGCAGGACGGTATCGTCCGTGCCAGCCGCTATCTGTCTGGTGACCGAGACTCTGTATTGTCACCGGGATCCCGCTACCGCTTCGAGATCGCATTGGGACCGATTGCCCATGTTTTCAAAGAGGGCCACCGCATACGCCTCGTTATCGCCAGCTCCAACTTCCCCGCCTTCGACCGCAACCTCAACACCGGAAGGAAGAACTGGCTGGAGAGCGAACCGCGCATCGCACATCAAACAGTGTTTCACGCAAAGGAAAGTCCGTCTTGCCTGATCCTGCCGGTGCTGCCGGAAAAGGCTCCCGGAGCGCCGAAGCAGGAGATCTCCTCTCGCTGATTCCGTCGTCCATGTCCCCCTTGCGGATGCACCACCGCCCTCGGCCCCTAAAATGTTTTGCACAATTGACAACTGCCGCATCTGCTGCCGTGCACGCCATTGTTAGCTATAATTTTCCCGGCAGTTTCGCGGACAGCAAAAATGGACCTCCGCTGCGCTATGGCAGCCGCCATCGGGAGGGTCCGCGTTGGAGTGCTTCAAGGAAACGTAACATGAACGAGACATCAACAGCCGAGCGGCCTGCATTGGGTGCGACGGCTCGTCGTGACGCCTGGTGGGTGGAGCCGGTGCTGGTCGGAATCGGCTTCGGGCTTTTCATCGTATATGCTACCTGGAGAGCGTTCGAGGGCGCGTACTACGAGTGGGGCCCGTACCTCTCGCCCTTTTACTCGCCGAAACTGGCTTTCGACTGGTGGAAGTGGTCGCCGGCCATACTTATCCTCTGGGTGCCGGCCGGCTTCCGGGCCACCTGCTACTACTACCGCAAAGCCTATTACCGCGCCTATTTCCTCGATCCACCGGCCTGCGCGGTCGGGCACCTGGGCGGCAATAAGTATTGCGGAGAGAATACATTCCCGCTCATACTCCAGAACCTGCACCGGTACTTCCTCTACGCCGCCATCATCGTGCTGGGATTCCTCTGGTACGACGCCATCATCTCCTTCAACTGGGATGGTCACTTGGGAGCCGGGGTGGGCAGCCTCGTGCTGCTGGGCAACGTGATTCTTCTCAGCAACTACACCCTCGGTTGCCACGCGTTTCGGCACCTCATCGGCGGCAGGCTGGATTGCTTCTCCTGCTCCGGGGCGGCAAAGACCCAATTCAAGATCTGGAACGTTGTCACCAAGCTCAACGAGCACCACATGCTCTGGGCCTGGCTCAGCCTCTTTTCCGTGGGCTTCGCGGACTTTTACGTGCGCAGTGTGGCGGCAGGACTCATCACAGACATAAGGCTTTTCTGAAATGGCAGACTACGAAACGTACCAACACGATGTGCTTGTCATCGGCGCTGGCGGCGCCGGACTGCGGGCTGCAATCGAGGCTTCCGCCCAGGGCGCCTCGGTCGGGCTTGTTTGCAAATCGCTGCTCGGCAAAGCGCACACGGTAATGGCCGAAGGCGGCATCGCCGCGGCTCTTGCCAACGTCGATACCGAGGACGGCTGGGAAGTCCATTTCCGCGACACCATGCTCGGCGGCAAGATGCTCAACAACTGGCGCATGGCGCAGCTTCACGCGCAGGAGGCCCCGGAGAGGGTGCGCGAGCTGGAGCGCTGGGGGGCAGTATTCGACCGAACGAAAGAGGGCAAGATTCTTCAGCGGGCATTCGGCGGGCACACGTACAAGCGCCTGAGCCACGTCGGCGACCGCACGGGGCTCGAGATGATCCGCACTCTTCAGGATCGCGGAGTGCACCAGGGCATCAGCGTTTACATGGAATGCACGATCACTCGCCTTCTCAAAGATGGCGACCGCATCTCCGGTGCCTTCGGCTATTTCCGCCAGGACGGGCGCTACGTCCTGTTTAAAGCCAAGGCCGTGGTGCTGGCCACAGGCGGGGTGGGCCGTTCGTATCTCGTCACGTCCAACTCGTGGGAGTACACCGGCGACGGTCACGGGCTGGCTTACCGTGCCGGCGCGGACCTCATCGACATGGAATTCGTCCAATTCCACCCCACCGGCATGGTCTGGCCACCTGGCGTGCGCGGACTTCTGGTTACCGAGGGGGTGCGCGGCGAAGGCGGGATACTGCGCAACAAAGACGGCGAGCGCTTCATGTTCAAATACTTGCCGGAGGCGACCAAGAACGATTACGCTGCAACCGAAGAAGAAGCACAGCAGTGGGTCGAGGATACGATAGCCGGCCGGAAGACGACCGCCAGGCGCCCCCCGGAGCTCTCCACGCGCGACAACGTGGCGCGCTCGATCTACACGGAAGTCAAAGAAGGGCGCGGGTCTCCACACGGAGGCGTATTCCTCGACATCAGTTATCAGGACCCCGAGCGGGTGAAAAAGAAGCTGCCGAGCATGTACCACCAGTTCAAGGAGCTGGCTGACGTGGACATTACTGCCCAGCCCATGGAGGTCGGCCCGACCATGCACTACATCATGGGCGGCGTGCGGGTAGATGCCGACACAGGGCAGAGCCGCGTGCCGGGGCTGTTTGCAGCCGGAGAGGTGAGTGGTGGCATGCACGGTGCCAACCGCCTGGGCGGCAACTCGCTGTCGGACCTCCTGGTTTTCGGGCGCCGAGCGGGGCTGGGAGCGGCCGAGTACGCCAAAGGGCTGACCGCCGAGCCTGCCATCCCCCAGGATGAGATCAAGGCAGCCATCGAGGAGCTGGAGGCACCGTTCCAGCGCAGCGATGGTGCGAATCCTTTCGAGATACAACGGAAGCTCTACGACATAATGGGCAATCATGTCGGAATCTTCCGCGAGGAAAAGGATCTCGAAAAAGGCATCGCCCAGCTTCAGGAGCTGAAGAAGGAAGTCGCGCGTGCAGCGGCCTCAGGCTCGAAGCTCTACAACCCGGGCTGGCATCTTTGCATCGACCTGCGCAACATGATGATCTGCTCGGAAGCCATTGCCCGCAGTGCGCTGTTGCGCAAGGAAAGCCGCGGAGCGCACAGCCGGCTCGATTATCCGAACACGGATGAGTCCCTGGGCAAAGTAAACACGTCCGTATTCAAGGACGGCGAGGAGATGAAGCTGGAGCACACTCCCTTGCCTGAGATGCCTGAAGAATTGAGACAGATCGTACTTAAGAAGAAGGAAACAGCCCATGCGTGAAGCGACGCTGAAAGTCTTTCGCGGCGACAAGAACGGCGGCGAATTCAGGACTTACAGAGTTCCAGTCGAGGAAGGAATGGTCGTGCTGGACGCCATTCACTACATCCAGGGACATCTAGATCCGGACCTGGCCGTGCGATGGAACTGCAAAGCCGCCAAATGCGGCTCCTGCAGCGCCGAGGTGAACGGGCGGCCGTCGCTCATGTGCAAGACGCGCATGGAGCACTTCGCCGAAAGCGAAGAGATTCGAGTGGAACCGATTAAGGCATTCCCGATTATCAAAGACCTCGTCACAGACGTATCCTGGAACTTCGAGGTCAACAAGAAAATCGCTGCCTTCACCCCAAAACCGGACACCGACTGGATCTGGTATCAGGAGGACATCGAGCGCGTCCAGGAGTTTCGCAAGTGCATCGAGTGTTTTCTCTGCCAGAACGTCTGCCACGTTTTGCGCGACCACGATCGCAAAGACGCCTTCATGGGGCCGCGGTTTCTTGTCAGGCTGGCTGGATTGGAGATGCACCCGGCTGATTCGCTCAACCGTACTGAGTTCATCAAGGATCAGGCGGGCATCGGCTTTTGCAACATCACAAAATGTTGCACCGAGGTCTGCCCCGAGGAGATCCACATCACCGACAACGCCATCATCCCCCTCAAGGAGCGCGTCGTCGACCAGTACTACGATCCGATACTCTGGCTGTTCAGGAAGCTTACCGGCAAGTGACCACCCTTTAGATCCGCTTCGGTTCCAAACTGCAGGATCTGTTCTATCGATCACGCCTTTTGCCGTGAGGGTGCTTAGCGTTGCAACTGATGCACTCGCCCTGCTTTGGATTCCCCGGCAACTGCCGCGAGCGCCTCTGTGTAGAAACGCTTGATCAGTGAGGCTGTGAGCTCAGCGTAGACCGTCACGATGTCGCCGTGGTATCCGGGCACATAATCCACTTCCACCCCTCCTGCAACCCTTTGCCATTCTCGAACAATAGGTTGCTGCGCAAAGTCGTGGCTCAACAAAAGCTTGATGCTGCCGGAATAGAAGCCGGGCCGGTACTTCCGTATGGTTCTTCTGTACTGAACCTGGAATCTCTGGCGTGGCGTCATCACGATTTTGCCGGTGCGATCGTGAAACGCGGATTCTATTTCCGCCCCCAGCGTTCGCATTGATCGCAGGACATAGCAAACCTGCCGGCCGGCTGGAAGGCGCCTGAAACTCTTTGCCACGAATCTCAAGCGCTTGCCCAGGCGGTTTGGAAACTCGCGCGCGTATTTGCTGGTTACGAAGTTATACAGCGACCCCGTCAGCCATCGGGTAAATGTCGTATAGCGACCGTCGATCATGGCCAGAAGAGCAACCTTCTCGCCCACAGCCACCAGCAGCCTGGCCATTTCAAAGGCCACTGCTGCCCCGATGCATTCGCCGACAAGGAAGTATGGGCCGGTCGGCTGGACCTTCCGGATCTGCTCAATATAGTCCCAGGCCATACTGGGCACGTCTGTGTGACCGGGTGTCTTGCCGTCGGCGCTTCTCGGGAAGAGAGCATAAACAGTCAGCTCCGGAGCCAGGTGACTGATGAAATCCCGTGACGTGCTCCGTGCCCGAACATCACCACGACTACCAGGCACGATAAAGACAGGCGGATTGGACGAATGACCTGCCGTAAGCAAGATAAGCGTGCCTGAAGATTCTACCGAATCCTCCCGTGGTGAAGAGTCAATCAAAGCCGCCAGGTGTGCGATAGTCGGATCGACGTGGAAGCTGTTCCATGGCACGTCGACGTTGAAGGCCCGGCTGACGCTGGCAAGCAAAATCAGACCCAACAGAGAGTCGCCACCAAGCTCGAAGAAGTTGTCGTCGGGGCCGACGCGGTCAATCCCCAGCAACTCCTGCCAGATCTCAGCCACCCTCTGCTCCGTAGAGGTATCTCCGTTTTCCCCGGGAGCGCCGGCATCCTGCCGGCTGGAAGCCGGCGTTCCCAGGGCAGTGCCTGTCCTCACGTGAACGGCATGGGGCGTCCCGCCCGCCTCCAGAGCGGGCAAGATGCCCGCGCCCCCAGGCTGATCCGTGCGCCGTCGCGCCAGGCCACCGGGAGAGAACATACAGACGGCATTGCCGCCGCTGGGCTGTGTGTCGTGACTTTGTACCGATTGCAGAAGAGCCAATCGGTCTACCTTTCCGTTAGGCCTCACTGGCAGCGCGTCGAGGTGTACGCACTGCGAAGGGATCATGTATTCTGGCAGTCTCTCCCGCAGCAAACGGCGCATCTCGGCTGGATCGATTGTTCGGTCAGCCACCACGTATGCCACCAGCCCCGTTTCTCCCGCTTTCCCTTCCTGCCCCAACACCACCGCTTCCCTGATTCCCGCGACAGCCTTCAGGGCGAACTCAATTTCCGTAGTGTCGACTCTATACCCACGAATCTTGACCTGAAAGTCCTTTCTGCCCAAGTGAAACAAGCATCCGTCCGGCTGCATAAGCCCAAGGTCGCCGGTAAGATACATGGTCGCGCACCCCAGCGGCAGATATTCGCTTCGGACAGCAATCTCACCTGGCGTGCCTGCTTCTACGGCTTGCTTGTTGTCATCCACAATGATGACCTCGGTTCCGGGAACCTCATAACCGACCGGGACCACGGTACCGGCGAGTTCCGTGTCGTGATTTATGAAAAACTGACGGATGATGTTCACTTCCGTCGAGCCCAGCCCTACGTGCAGCAGGCAATCTCGGCCAAAGTGCTTCTTGTAGAGTTCGACATCATGAACTGCGACGGTCTCTCCGCCCAGCTTGATGAGACGCAGATACGGGAATGAATCATCACTGGTCAGGGTGGATAGAAAACTACGATACACCGATGGCACGGAATGATAGATCGTAATCCTTTGCTCCATCATGAGCCTCGCCAGTCCCTCGAACCCCTGTTCTTTGAGGTCGCACGGATACAGAGAGGCACCGTTCAGCAGAGCGCCGAAAATGTCCGAGACTGACGCACCGAAACTCGGGTGCGACAGGAGAGTCAATCGGTCATCTGCGTTGATGCGAACACCATTGGTGTAATTCCTGATGTTATGAAGAACGTTGCGATGAGTCTGGACCACTCGCTTTGGACGGCCCGTAGAACCTGACGTGTAGAGCGAGTAGGCGACGGCCTCAGGCGATACCTGCAGGTCGAGGTTGTCCGACTGGCCTGCCAGGCGTTCCTCATCCAAATTGAGGATCTCGACGCCCAGATGCTCACACAGCGCCACATTCCTATTGTTGGTTACGACCACCTCCACGCCGGCATCTTCGGCCATGTATTTGTTCTGCTGACTGGCAAAAACTGCATTCAGCGGAACATAGAACTTGCCGGCCTTCAAAATGCCCAGGATGGCAGCAACGATCATGGCTCCCTGCTCCATGAAGAGCGCCACTCCTTTTCCCGCCTCACCCAGTCGATTTACCAGGACGCGGGCAATCTGATTTGACTTCGCATTCAGCTCCTCATAGCTGAATTCTCTGCCGGGCACATAAATCGCTCTGCGTCGAGGATGGCGAGCCACTTGCTCTTCAAAGCGCAGATGAAGTGACCTGCGCACCCAGACGTCATCGAAAGGCTCAAAGGCATTCGTAGGAAAGACACGTGGCCCGATGACGCTGTATTGAAGGTCGTTACGGGTAAAGACGTTCATATGGTCATCGGTAGATAGCTTGAGTGCGAGTATAGAATTCTCGGTTGGCTGCACCGTGCTCAGGCGGACCGATGCCCGACGCTTTCCACCCACAGAAAGGTGCCTCAGCAGCAGCGTTTGCTGTTCCGGAATTGATTTTCAGAATGCCGCACTGCGCTTCTTCCAGAAAGGCAGACTGAACAGCCTTCGAATGCGAAAAGACAGAAGCCACCAGTCCTTGCTTGACGCCATTGCACAGTTCAATGGCCTGCTCCCAGTTTTCGGCTCTTTGAACAACCAGGATCGGACCGAAACTCTCTTCTTGCACGATTTCTGCCTGCGGATCATCACAACCTATGATCGTCGCAGGGAAGTATGCGCCCGCTGCCATCAGTTCGTCATCTGGCCGGTGCGGAGAGACAACGAACTGGGCGCGCTTTTCAGCCCTGGCAACCAGCGACCTCAGTTCGTCGCGCTTAGCTTGCGATATGACGGGACCAACGTGGGTTCTTTCATCCAGCGGGTCATTCCAGACAAGCCGAGCCGTCGCCTGTTCCAGTAATTTAACAAACTGAGCGTAGCAGGCGGCGCTGACGATTGCCCGACGATTAGCCGTGCATCGTTGACCGCTGAATCCGAATGCCGACTCGGCCACCTTTACCGCGGCGTCCTCGAGATCGCAATCGTGCCAGATTATCGATGCGTTGTTTCCGCCCAGTTCGGCCTGCAAAGGAACGTGTCTTCGGGCACACATGTCCTGGGCGGAATAGCCTGCCGCCAGGGAACCGGACAGCGATACGGCATCAATGTCGTGGTGTCCCATGACCTGAAGCGCAGCCGAGCGGTAACCCAGGACAAGGTTGATGAGACCCTCCGGCATTTGCGCCGAGCGGAACAGCTCCATCATCTTGATTGCGATATTGGAGGCGACCGGCGCCGGTTTCCAGACAACCGCGTTGCCATACAAGAGCGCCGGGCCAATCTTTCCGATAGGAATGGCCATGGGGTTATTCCAGGGCGTGATGAGCGCGACGGTTCCCACCGGTCGATATCGCACACCGACATCTTTTCCACACTGCCTTTCCACGCCATCGCAAACGTGCGAAGAAAGCCCTCTGAGCAATCTGACGGAGCGCGCAACCTCTTGCCTGGCATAGGAAATTGGCTTACCGACTTCCAGGGCAATCTGGCGTGACAGCACGTCTGACTGGCTCTCGACCATGTCGGCAACGCGGGCAAGAAGCGCCAGCCGATCCCCGGCGTTAACGGATCTCCAGCGCCTGGAAGATTCCTTAGCCATGGAAATGCCTGCCTCGATCTCCTGCCCGCTGCTGGTCGGCAGCCGCCAGAGCAGCCAGTTGCTCTGCCGAGGAGAAAAATGCACGATCTCCCTGGCGTCATTGCCGTTCGCCCCACATCCGGCAGTTTTAACCTCGTTCGAAATGATCGAGCACAAATCTTGCACTGAATTGAACGTTGCAGCCCTTGACTCCAGGTAACGTCGCGTCAGAGCTGCGTGCAGCGGGTCATCGGATGCTACCGCATCTTCAGCCACCAGGCACGCATAGCCCTGCTGATACGCATCTAAAACCGTGGACCTTATACACCCATGCAGGTGCACTCCCGCAATCAGCAACGTGTCAACCTTAAGCGATCGCAACAGAGGCGCCAGCTGATCGTTCGAGAAACCGCTAAAAAACGTCTTGTGAATGATTGTCTCTGAATCGAGCGGCAGCAATGCCTCCGGAGGAGAATGTCCGTTCGTGCCTGCCCGACAGATGAGCTTACCTGTTTTCTCCCAGTGAGGCATGCGCCTTTGGTGATCCGCCGTTGTCCAAATGTGAATCACAGGAAGCGCCACGGCTCGGCAGTGGTTCAGCAAGCGAGCCGCTCTGTCAACGACGCTCCCCCGCGCCGGCACCAGGGACGAACTGCTGAGAAAATCATTCTGCAAGTCTATGAGCAGGAGCGCCGGTCTCATATCGATTTCGCCGCCAACTCGATGAGGGTCTCAGCTACGAGACTTCCCATTTCCCGTGTGCCAATCTGACGATATCCCGGCTCCATCAGATCAAAGGTTCTCCAGCCCTGGCGCCAGACTTCACACAAGGCATCCTCGACCAGCCGAGCTTCCTCGATCAGCCCGAAGCTCTCCCGCAATAGCATCGACAGGGAGAGAATCTGGGCTGCCGGGTTGGCCAGGTTCTTACCGACGAGATCATAGCCAGTTCCATGATTCGTCTGGTAAACAGCAGCTCCTGCAACAGAGAAGTTTCCAGAACAAGGGAGCGCGCGCGAGCCCATCAACACCGCACCGACATCGGCTATGACATCGCCGGCGAGGTTGGGAGCCACGATCACATCCAGCTCCTGGCCATGTTGGACTAGCGAATACGCCGCATGGTCAAGATTCATAAAGGAGCACTTTACACCGGCACGCTCGGCCTCATTCGTACTGCAGTCGCGCCACAACCGGCTCACGCTCGGGACACCTGAGTCTTTGACGACAACCGTGATCTCTCCCCGGCGCTGCCTGGCAATACCCACCGCGACTTTCAGGAGTCTGCGGATTGTGCTTTCAGCGTAAGAAAATGTGTGCTCCGCTGTTCTTCCTCCGTCTGCAGAGAAAGATTCTTTCCATTGACCTTGATAAACGCCGGCAACGTTTTCTCGGATGATAAGTATGTCTACCTCTTTTGCGTATTCGGGCTTTATTCGTCCGGAGTTACCCAGAGCCGCATAGTGCCTCAGGGGCACGATTTTGCAGAAGAGATCGAATCGCCTGCGCAGGTCGTAGACAAAGCGGTCCCCGCCAGGCCCGCACAGAATAGCTCCGCCCCGGTCAAAAATACTCTGGCACCATGCGGTAACTTCCTGCGAGAGCGGTTG
>DATNRD010000128.1:0-4250 GCA_036703665.1 Candidatus Obscuribacterales bacterium | reverse complement strand
AATCTGCTCGGAGGCCGTGGGGTAGCCTATGACCTGAATCTCCTGTCCCTCCGCCGGTGCTGCCAGGTCGAGCTCCATTACAGAAAGGCTGGTATTGGATACGGTGAGTATAGCCAGGTCGGGTTCACCTTCCTGCCTTGCTACCTTGTAAAGCTGTGCCTGCAACGGCGCTTGGGTCACCGGACCCGGTGCGTGGAGGAAGTAAGCGACTTCAGGCTCCACACCCACCTGATTAAGATACTTCTGGAACAAGATCCTGGACGGATCAGCCTTGATGGAAAGATAGGTTTCGTACGTGTCCCAGATGGCGTCCACTGTGCTCTGGTAGATGGAGCGTTCGGCTGCCGTCATGTCTTTCCTGGTCGACAGGTTCACAATCGACAGAAGCTCCCGAAAGCGCTTGTCGGTATCGCCGCCGGAGTCGGTCTGCTCGGCATACAGCCGCATGGCCGCATAGAACCGCTGGCATTCTTTGATGATCTGCTCGCCGCTGTCCACGACATGCCGGTTCGTCAGGAAATAGCAGCGGTCGGTCATGCCGGTCTTGACCGGGAAGGAGGTGCCGAAGCCGACCACCCGATAGCCTTTGTCCTCGGTTGTCGTGCTGTAGACCGGAAAGTGGTACTTGGGGGAAAGGTCCGCCAGATAAGCGAACAGTCCGCCCCGCAAGCGCAGCTTGAGCCCCACATTGAGCTGGTAGACCTGATTCTTCAGCCTTTTGTCGAGCCTTTCCCACGTTTCCACCGCTTGCGCGCAAGGAGGCGCAGGGATCAACAGCATAGCCAGTGCCATGACCGCGACGGCGCCTCGACCGATCCAGCGCCCCCAGCGCAGCGCCGGTCTGTCCGGCGTACGGCGAGGATTTGCTGGGGAAATGCCGCTGGAAACCGCTGCCAAACCTGTGACAACCCCGGAATTCGTGCCTGTTGGCATTATAACCAGTGGGCCGGGCGCTCATCGCATCGGGCGGTCCCCGTGCGAGAGGGCCATCATGCTTCGCTGGCCTTAGAGTGGCATCAACTCTGCTCGAAATGACGGCCGCAGGCGGGGCGCTGCTTTACTCGGCGCATTCCACCTCAATCTCGAATGTCCTGTTCCAGGGGTGGCGCACGCGCAGTTGCGCCGGGTAGCAGTCCAGCACGCCCGCCAGCCTCTTAAGGTAGGGCTCCATCGAGGCAGCCAGCGAGTTGGCATCCAGGGCTGAAGTCAGGGAGCATCTTACCCGCGATTGATAAGCCCAGTCGTCGGCCAAGCGCAGAAACAGGCACAAGCGGGCAGCTTCTCCGGAGGCCCGTTCGGTGGCTCCGGTGACCAGTGCATACCAGCGCGCCACGCCCTGGGCAAGCGCCGCGCCTGCGGTATTGCCCGTTGTGTTCCAGCCCGCGTAGCCCCAGAGCTTGGCGACGAGATCTTTCCTTTCCAGCAGTTGCTCCACCAGCTGCGGGTCGGCGCCGTTGGCGTAGGCGACGTCACAAAGGATGCACGGGAGCCTCGCAGATTCGAGAAGCTCGATAGTCTGCTTGACGCCGCGCGCCGTGTCGATTTGTCTCAAGTCCGGCTGCTCGGGCAGCTTTATATGATCTCCTTGCCGCTCGCTGCCGTGCACTATGACCAGAAAATCCAAATCGGCTGCGGCGTTGGACGCGACGATTATGCCGCAGGCCCGCATCTGGGCGTAAATCGTTTCGGACACCGTCTGCCCCTCGTAACGGCTGGGACAGTTGGCCGCTCCTGGCGGGCTGAACTGGACGGTAGCCCGCGGCGCCTTGCCCGATTGCATCACCAGCCAGCGAGCCAGCAGCGTGCCGAGCACCTCGTCGGCTCCCGGATAGCACAGCACTTTGCCCGCCAGGCCCCTTTCGTTGATTTCCGCCGCCAGCCGCTCCTTCTCCAGGACATTGAGCCCGAATTCGCCCGAGTCGTCCAGGCTGTACACCAGAAAGTCAATCGTGCCGGAGCCGACAAGCTCGAGAAGTTGCCGGTTGACCTTGAAGTTGCGCCTGCGCGTGGACAGGTAGTCATCGCGTGTCTCCGGGGGAACCTTGAGCTCTGCTGCTTCCAGAAGACCGGGCGCCAGCTTCTCGCCGCGCGCCAGCCTGTGCAAGAGGGCCGACCAGGCGAAAATCTCGCGCCCATATCTTGCCCAGTACGGCTTTTCCTCCGTGGCATCGTAATTGTCGGAGATGCGCATGATGCTCGACTGGGCAAGCACAGGAAGCGGGCGACCGGCGAGGCTTTTCCATTTCTCGAAGCGAGAGACGCGCTCCAGCACCTGTTGCGGGGTGTCGAGGCAGCGCCTGGAGTTGATCAGCCCCCCGTAGAAAATCGTGTCCAGGCAGACAAGGAGCGCGTCCGGGCTCGTTTCGACCAGTGCCGACTCCACCCAGTCCATCAAGGGTGTCGGCTGAGCAGGCCTGTCGAGCGATCCCAGCAGGGTGCGAGGCGGCAAGGCGGTGGCGACGCCGGCTATCTGTCCGACCAGCCGCGGGAAGCTTGCGGTGACCGGCCTGTTGTCCAGGGGGAGCAAAAGAGCTTTCACAGTCTTCCGGAATCCAGGGGTGTGACAACCGACCCGGGGCGCTGCTGAAGCGGCACCGCCGGATCCGCAACGAACTTCAAACCACGTTTTTGCTCGTTCTCAGCCGATACGAGCACACCGTTCTCGGTCTCCTCCTGCCCTTCGGAGGTGACCGGTACGGCGAGCTCCAGGTCGCTGAAGTCAGAGCGAGACCAGATGGCAGCTTCAAAGAACCAGTGCTGACCGATAAGATCGCCTTGAATCGGGGTGTCGACCGCCAGGCTGAGCACGCCCGATTCAGGTATTGTGCCGACGGCCACGACCTTGCGATCGGGTCCGAGCCTCAACCTGTGCCCATATATCGGCTTGGCGCCGGAGTTCTTGTCGGCCATGGCCAGTGCGACGTGGCAGCCCGGCCGACCCTTGACGGTGAACTCGGCTGGCTTGCCAAGCACCATGCGACCCGGCATGTAGAGTCGGGGAGCAAGCAGCCGGTCGGCCAGGCGCCTTGGGCCGTGCGGCGCGCCTCCGCCGCTGGCAATGGAGATGGGCCGAACCTCCGCTCCGGCATGCTCGCCTGTCGCGCCGGCGCCCGTCTGGGGCGGTGGACCGAAGGGCGTGGGCATGGTCTTGAGAAGGTTGACCGGCCCGATTAGCTCCTGCGCCGGCACGGGCTGGGCCAGGAGCACCATCAGGGCGGGCAGAACGGCTTTCAAGATGTGGCGGGCAGGGCAGATGCGCATATTCGTTGTATGTTAAAAAGTAGTCAACATAGTACCATCGGAAAGCAAGGAAGCGATAGTGAGTGCTCCGGTCTCCGAAAAGAGAAGGCTAGCAGTAGAGGCGCTGTTCTCGTACAAGGCGCTGAAGAATCTTATAGTTCTCTGGGTGTCGGAGCAGGTGCCCCTGATGGAGGCTTTCTGCCTTGCGACGACATTCCACGTTCTCTTGTTTCCGATCATCTGGGTCATGGGTTGGGCGCTGCCCTGGCCCAGGTCTCCTGTTGTCACTACTGTAATTGAGATAGATCTGCGCAACTGGCCCCACGAAGCCAAGCCTGACCGGGTTTTCAACGTTCGCGATCCGAAATTGAACCAATAGCGCCGTTCGTTCGTATTAATGAGCACGAGGGATGTCCGTGGCGGCGATGCCATGGATCAATTTTAATGAGGTGCTCAAGATGAAATCCAGTATCCTAGCCGTCGAAGGCGCCTTTCCGGACGATCCTTCCGGCATCGCCGCTGGTGGCAGCCAATCTATATCTGTCGGCGGCGAAGGCGATATCCCCTGCGGGCGCGAACGCATATCGAGGTTTTCCGTGAGTTTATCCATTAGCGGTAAAGAGTGGAGGTTCCCTCCCGACTGTCAGGTTGATCCGGCGCTCGTGGAGGCTGCCGGCGGTTCCGAGCTGCTGGCCCGCCTTCTCTTGCGAAGAGGAGTGTCGACCGCCGAAGAGGCTCGCGTCTACCTCGACCCATCGCTATATGAGCCGACCAGCCCGATGGAATTTGCCGACATGCCCAAGGCAATCGTGCGCATAACTCAGGCGATCGCTCAATCGGAAAAGATCACCGTATATGGTGACTATGACGTCGACGGTGTCACGGGAACCGCCGTTCTTCTTACGGTATTGCGCAAGCTGGGGGCCAACGTCGACCATTACATTCCCAACCGCACCGCGGAGGGCTACGGGCTCAACCTCAAGGCCGTGAGCGTGCTGGCCAGCAAGCAT
>DATNRD010000127.1:0-6613 GCA_036703665.1 Candidatus Obscuribacterales bacterium | reverse complement strand
CGATTCCTTCGGCATCAACATGGACGACGGCACCGTAGATACTGGCAAAGGCGTTGAGCAGAAGGTACCTGGCTCAGCCGAAGCTACTGGGACCGTGATCGACTACCGGCCGGTACAGACCGGCGAGAAGTCCTTTGCTGTGGCGATGGACTACGAAGAAGGACGAGACACGCGCTCTATCTACGAGAAGCTAGCCGACTTTGGACAGGCTGCCTTGTCTCGAGCAACCGACCCGGAAGGCCAGAAAGCCTATATCCAGGGGCAGCTAGACAAAATCATCGGCATAGGGGAAGGGCTGAACATAGCAAAGGAGAGCACAAAGGCCGCAGTAGTGGCTGGCTGGAATGCCTTGACTGATGGAACCGTGGCTAACTTTCTGGCCAAGCCCAACGCCATAAATGACCCGCTATTTCACGCCGTAGGCGGCGCGCTCGATGCCATGGCCAAAGACCCCAACGCCGTGAACCACGCCTTAGAACGTGTCGGCACCATCATCATGGACGCCAGCGAGCGCTACACGGCAGCTCCCAATCGAGAGAAGGGCCACGTAATCGCTGAAACCATGTTTGCCATGGTAAACCCAGAAGGCTCTACCGAAGCGGGGGAAGCTGCTTTGAAGATAGCCGACAAGGTGGCTACTCACGTTGACGCGGCAGTAATGCAGAGACTCGGCCGGAGTTATAGGGCGGTGGAAGAGATGGCGGCAGCAACGCCGGAGCTGGCACAGCAAGCCAAGCAAATGCTCTATGACTACACGAGCAAGCTCGGGCTATCGCCGCAGGAGATGGAGCTAGCAGGCATCCCCAAAGGCTACTTTGACGGCATTGAGAACATAGCGGCAGCGGCTGAAAACCCGCTCGATGACTATGTAATGAAGATGTCGCCCTGGTATGAAACGGGCAACAAGCGGCCAATCTCAGCCGCGAAAGCCGCAGAGCGAGCGGGTGTTAGTAAGGCGGAGCTTACCAAACTCACACCTGAGGAACTACAGGCGGCGGGACTTGAGTTTGTACCAAAGCCTTATGAAAAGACCTTCTTCGACGCTCACCCGGAGTTAGTTGATTTCGATCTGGAAGTGCATCATGCCATTCCTCAGGCTGTTTTGGAGCGCTATCCAACCCTTTTTACTGCCAATGAAGTAAATTCATTGGAATTTTTAAGAGGCATTCCAAATGAAGCAACAATCAATGGAGAGCGAGTCCACAAGCTAATAACAGGCTCGTGGAACAAGTTTCTAAAGCAAAATACCAACGCTACCAGGGAACAAGTTCTCAACCACTTGCAAGAACTGGACAACACATATGGAGCCCATTTCACGCCCCCAATCAACCGTTGAGAAACCAATGAAGTACTACATTGTAGAACCTGAAGTCTCAGGAGAATTTGGCGAAAAGACTGTTGAAATCGGTAAGAAGACCGACAGGCCGCCACAAATCACAAAACTACATTATGAATTCAATTACTGGCCGGAAGACGACTTTCTGACCTACCTTTGCATGTTCATTGGCTCTGACCGCTTTAGAAAAGCGCTTGAAACACTGTCACCGCCCGTTACCGGTGTGAAGTTTGACCATGTGGAGATTTCTGGTTCTCCACAGGAGTTTGAGAGGGTGTGGCGAAAAGGTCGTCCTGACTCAGATTTCGGGGTTTGGCACTGGTTCAAAATAACCGGGCGGCCATTTGTTGATGATTTCGCCTACATCGACGAAACCGAATTACTTGTCTCAGAGCGGGTTTTAGCTGTTCTAAAGACAATGAACATGAAGTATTGCAACGTCACAGAACGCGACCCAGTTAACAAATCCGCTGAAACAAGCCTCACTTAGCACCAACAAACCACGCACAGAACCGCAGCCACCAACTGGCATTCTTGTGGTGACTATCGGTCAATAGTTTGATGTGGACTTCCAACAGGTAAGTTGGGCTAATTGAGCTTCCAAGTATCCGTTGCGGTAAGTAAGCGCTTCTACTTTTGCAAGCAGCTCCTGAACAATTTCCACCGGGACTCCCTGAGGGATTTGAGTGGGGGTGCCCTCTGGGATCTCTTGTGGGATGCCCTGTTCCTCAGCGGGGATGCCCTGTGGATCTACCAGCCATTTATTGCCAAACTTACTAGGCACTTTGAATCCCTTTAGAGTGCCTTTCTGTAGTCGCTTAATCACAGCACGCGGCGATGTGCCAAGCAATTTAGCCGCCTCCTGCACTGGGATGCCCTGAGGGATCTCCTGACTTTCCATAGGGTCGCCTTCGGGGATCTCCTGCGGGATGCCCTCTTCAGAGGGGGTGCCCTGGCATACTTCCGCATCAACCACATCCACAAAAACGTGATCTAAACCTTCGACGCTTGCGCCGAAAAACGCCCGCTGTATATCTGGTTGACCCATATCCCTCTCCCAGTGCCGCACTCAGCGATCATTATGAAACCACGCGCCACCACCTGTAAAGCCGCGCATATTGGGTTGATATCGATGAGCTACTGCCTGGGAGCCTCATAGACTCAATTGATCGCAAATTCAAACCCGCGTAACATCTAACGCTGAGTAACTATCTTGATGCCGCCATGTTCTTTCAGGCAGAGCAAGTCGTTGTCGCCTGTCACCAGGTAATCGGCATTACAAGCCAGAGCGCAGCCAAGGAACACATCATCGTCTGGATCACGGCTGACTGCCGGTATTTCCTTCGGATTCACAAGAAAGCCATCTTCTTCTATCAGCGCAATGAGTCGCTGCAAGTCGTCTTCATGGACTCTGGCAATCAGCCTTGCTCTTGACGGTATCTCCGATAATTCGTCAATCAGCGCTTGGGGGTAAACGAGCGTGAATGCCGCTTCGGCTACCCACAGATCAACCAGCCTCTTTGGCGTGCCTGCCGTTATCAAAGCGCTGATCCAGATATTCGCATCAAGGACTGCCTTGATTGGCACGCTTCGCCTTCAGTTCTTTCCTAATGTCCTTCAGGTCTGACACTATCTCTTCGTCAGAGATCGGCGGCAAACCTTTGCATTGCTCTTGCACTTTATCGAAGAGCGCTTGCCACCGTTCAGTCTTGGATTTGCTATTCAGCCTGACGCGCAGGAGCTCTTGCTCTTCCGGCGTGAGCTTATCTACCAGCCTCAACACCTGGTCGAGCGTAACCTTTCTTCTGGTAGCGGCTGTGCCATGGCATATCCCTCTCTGTGCTCCCAGTATATCCTCGTTGCCCTTACGTCCGGCAACTGGTGACGCGGGTGACGACGTTTTTCCCCTGCCTTTCTTCTACGGGCGTCAGAGTCATCCTCTGCCGTTATTGTCAAGAGCGACTCCGAAAATTTGTATGAATTCGCTCGGACACAGTCCCTGCTCTGGCGAAGGTGGGGCAGGGGGATCGCTGTGGGGGGCAGCCAGAAAATTTTCCTGGCTTGGTATGACAACCAGCGGTGCCAGGTTTGCACTTAATATGCACTTACGAGCTCTCGGCTTGACTTTGCAAACTCACTGAAGCCCTGATGGAAAGACTTGGGCGATGAGGGATTTGAACCCCCGACCTTCACGGTGTGATCGTGCTGCGCTACCGCTGCGCTAATCGCCCGGGGATGGCAGGAGAGCAAGCCGCCGTACTGCCGACTGTGATTTTACACCATCGGGCGCCAGGGGGCTGCCCCTGCCGCCCGCTATCCCAGGGCGGTGCCGGTGCGAGCTGGCCGCGAGATTTAACCAAATCTGGAAAGAGCTTCGCCCGGCGCAAACCGTTCACGAGGACTGGAACCGCCCTGGGAGAAGGGTTTTTCGGGAATTCGATCGAGATGCAGAATTTTCATCATTTTTGGTAAGAGAGGCTAAGGCCGCCACCGCAGGCCACCTATCTACTTGCGCACCGGGCAGCCACGGCACGTATTGACAGGGAGCGAGACTGCTCAGCCGGTGCTCAAGCAAGCGGTCCAACCGCTTGTTCTACCGTGCTTGCCAGCTCGCCGCTTTCAATCAGGTTCTCGGCCGTGGCAATGTCGGAGCTGAGCGGGCGGTCCTCCTCCAGATGCCTCACGTGCCTGCGCACCAGCTCGTGTGCGGCGGCAAGTCCTGGCCCTGGTGTAAGCCTGCCGCCGTCTTGCGGCTCCATCCTGAAGTCCAGCCCCTGCGCTGCGCAAAGAAGCTCGATAGCCAGCACGCGGCGCGTGTTCTTGAGGATCATCGCCGCCTTTCGCCCAGCAATCGGACCCATCGATACGTGATCTTCCTGGTTTGCCGAGGTGGGAATCGAATCGATGCTGGCCGGGTGAGCCAAGCTCTTGTTCTCCGAAACGAGCGAGGCTGCCGTGTACTGCGCGACCATCAAGCCGGAATTAAGACCTCCATGCCGGGTCAGGAACGCCGGCAGCCCGTTGGAAAGAGCTGGATTGACCAGACGTTCCGTGCGCCGTTCTGAGATATCGGCCAGCTCGGCAAGGGCGATCGCCATGTAATCCATCACCAGAGCCAGCGGCTGCCCGTGGAAGTTGCCTCCCGAGATAATCTCGTCCGGGAAGACGAGCGGGTTGTCCGTGGCCGAATTGACCTCTATTTCCAGAACCTCTCGCGCATGGCGGAAAGCCTGCCGGGATGCGCCGTGCACTTGCGGCAGGCAGCGCAGCGAATAGGCGTCCTGCACCATGCGGCAATGGGCGTGGCTTTCCACCAGCCGGCTGCCGGAAAGAAGAGCGCGCAGGTTGGCGGCAGACGCCATTTGCCCGGGGTGGGGTCTTACCCGGTGTATCTGCTCGGCAAATGCCCTGGGCGAGCCCAACTGAGCTTCCAGCGACATGGCGCCGATGATGTCGGCTGCCTTCGCGAGCCGCTCGGCTTCCAGGACGACCAGCGTTCCCAGGGCCGACATCAGCTGCGTGCCGTTGGTGAGAGCCAGCCCCTCTTTTGCCTCGAGGATGATGGGCGTAAGCTTTGCTTCGGCAAGGGCCTGCCCGCCCGGCAAAAGGCGCCCGCCGTACTCGGCCTGTCCCTCGCCGATGAGCACAAGCGCAAGATGCGCCAGCGGGCAAAGATCGCCGCTGGCACCAACCGAGCCCTGCCCGGGGATGACGGGATGCACCTTGCAGTTCAAACAATCGACCAGGAGCTCCACCAGCGACGTGCGTATGCCGGAAAAGCCTTTGGCCAGAGCGTTGGCCCGGAGCAGCATCATGGCACGCACCGTCTTGCGATCGAGCGGCGGACCGACGCCGACCGAATGGCTCAAAATAAGATTGCGCTGGAGGAGGCGGCTGTCTTCAGGCTCGATGTACTCGTCCTTGAACTTGCCGAAACCGGTGGTGATACCGTATGCGATTTCGCGTCTTGTAAGAATCGATTCCACGATGCGGCGGCTGGCCTCGAGCTGACTGACCGCCTTTTGTGAGAGGCGGACGCCGGCATCGTGTGCGGCGACGAGCTCTACCTCCTCAAGCTTGAGGCTCTCGCCGTCGATTGTGACTAGGGTGTTGTCGCCCAAGGTGCAAGCGTACTTTCTACAGGATACGGGCAAATCTTACTACCAAGAGAGTGACTCCAGGAACAAACCTTTTGCTTGCTCGTCGAAACAATTCGTAGGCGCCGGGGCTAGCCGCCAATTGGGGGGAAGGGATATGCTGCTTGCCCAAAAAAGCCGGCAGCATAACTGGCTAGAACCCAGGAGAAATCAGGGTTTTGAGTCCAGTCGCCCGTGGTAAGATGACACTGGGTCCTAGCTCAGGTCCTACTCAGGTTCACCCGACATGCAACAAAGGCAAGCAAGTCACAGCCTTTCGACAGGGCACCAAGCGAAGCCGGCGGTTCTCTCAGACCGCGGCAGGATGCTGTGGCTTGCCTCTGTTGCGCTTGGCGCAACCTTGCTCTTGTCCCCGGTCTGCCGGGCGGCCGATGGCTCGGCCGAACCCAGCCTTTCCAAGCTGGAGGTGAAGTTCTTCCAGCACGACTACCCTAAGGAGACCATCGACAGTCGCCTCGAGAGGCTGGAAAAGATGGTTTTTGGCGAGGTGAGGCCTGGCTCCAACTACGAGCGCCTGCAGAATCTCCTTGCTGCTGTGCCCAACTTGAGCCCCAAGGTAGCCGACGAAGAGGTGGCCGACGAGCCCGACATCCCGGGGGCTGCGCCGGCTGCCGGGGCAGGCAAGCCGTCAGGCAACAGGGGCAACAGTCCGCCCAGGCAGGAAACGGCCGAGCGCGACTACGCGCCACCGCAGGGCAGCAAATACCCGGCGGTGACGGCTATCGAAACGCGTCTTTTCGGCAGGGACTATGCGGACGAACCGGTGGGAAAGCGGCTCGACAGGCTCGAGGTTAAGCTTTTCGGAAAGCCTTCCGGCATAGACGATCTAAGCGAGCGGGTCGACCGCATCAAACAGCGCACAGGGGTCGACATTGCCCGCCAGGCGCCGCCGGGCAGCGATTGGGCCGACGAAGACGAGGACATGGACTACTACATGGATCAACCCGTCGCCAGGTCCGGCGAAGATGGCAAGAGTTTTAGCGGGCGCGATCTGCGCAAGGACATGCAGCAGGCTTTCGGCATCCCGCCAGGCGGCTACATGACCGATAGATTCTCCAGCAACGGCAGCTACGGGATGGGGGGCACAAGCTCGCGCAGCTATTCGTCGCCTCCTTCGCGG
>DATNRD010000126.1:0-16380 GCA_036703665.1 Candidatus Obscuribacterales bacterium | reverse complement strand
GCGAGGATGCGCGGCGCGAGCCGTTCCTCGTGCGGCTGCTGCGCAGCGTCGTCTGCGGGCCGTGCTGCGACCCGGATGATGACAGGCCGGTCGACACCGACGGTGTCATTCTGGTGCGCCCTGACGTCACCGGCGTCCAGTCGCTGGAGTTCAAGTTGAGCCGCGACCAGAAGTGGCAGGCGCTCATGACCGGCTTTTCAGCAGCCGTCGGGGCGATCGGCGCCTCCGGGCTGGTTGCGCCGGAGAAGCTCGCTGAAGCCCGTGCCATCGTGGGCGAGTTCGACGCCATCAACAAGGCTTCCCATAAGCCCGGCGAGCTGGCGGGCAAGGTGGAGGCGTTGCTCGCCTCTCGTGGCCTGTACTAAGCCGGCGCCAGCGGGCTGTTATGTGCGGTGCCACCGAACCGATCGTGCAGGGCGGGGGTAAAACCCCCGCCCTGTCTCCGGTCCCAGATCACTTGACGCCCAACAGTGAGCACAAGCGGCTCCCCTACCCGATTTTTCATTTCCGTGGATCTCCCTACTATCCCATGTCACACATAAACCAAAAATCGTCTGGGGGCTAGGAACATATCGCCCACGATATAGAATTTCATTAAAATCCATACCATGCGCGATATAACCGCCGGTCTTCCAAGACAACCGGAGAACGTGGACCGCTCTCCGGTTGTCTTATATCTTATGACTCGGGCTTGCCGGATACCGGAGCGCCAGGGTCCATCCTGTGCCCGGTTATCAGTCGCGCCCCGCGCTGGTAGGTGAGGTACGACCACAGCCAGTCGAAGAAGACGATGAACCGGTTGCGGAAGCCAATCAGGAAAAAGATGTGAATCAGCAGCCAGGCGAGCCAGGCCGTGAACCCGCTCAGGCGGACGCGCCCGAACTCGGCTACGGCAGCAGATCTGCCAATTGTCGCCAGGCTGCCGCGGTCGACATACCGGAAGCGCTTGCGCGACTTTCCGGCCAGCGTGTCCTCGATGGCCTCGGCCACGAACGCCCCCTGCTGCATGGCGACGGGCGCCAGGCCGGGAAGCAGTTTGCCGTCCTGATGCAGGAACGCCGCCAGGTCTCCGATGGCAAAGGCGTCCGCATGGCCTGGCAGAGACAGGTCCGGCTCGACCAACACGCGTCCACTTCTGTCCAGGGGTACGCCCAGCGTCTTTGTAAGCGGCGAGGCGGACACGCCCGCACACCACAGCACGGTGGAAGAGGCGATGAACTCGCCGCCTTTCAGCTGCACGCCGTCACGATTGATGCCCGTGACCAGCGCTCCGGTCCGCACCTGCACACCGAGCCGCTCGAGCTGCCGAACGGCTCTTTCGGACAGCTCTTCCGGAAAAGATGGGAGGATCCTGTTGCCGGCCTCCAACAACAGGATCTTGGCTGAAGACGGGTTGATTACCCGGAAATCGCTAGCCAGCGCATGCCTGGCCAGCTCGGCCAGAGACCCGGCCAGCTCCACACCGGTGGGTCCGCCCCCGATTATCACGAACGTGAGCAGCTTTGCCCGGTCCCCGGCCTCCTCCTCCCGCTCGGCAGCCTCGAAGGCGACGAGCACGCGGCGCCGAATCTCGACGGCATCGTCGAGGTCCTTCAGCCCGACCGCGTATGGCATCCAGTCGTCATGCCCGAAATAATTGGTCTGGGCGCCGGCCGCCAGGACCAGAAAGTCATAGGCAAGCTCGCGCTCGCCCATGAGAACGACGCGCCTCTCCAGATCCACTGCCGTGACCTCCTCCATAAGGACGGTCACGTTCTTCTGCTTGCGCACGATAGCGCGGATCGGGTAGGCAATCTCGGCTGGAGAAAGGCCTGCCATGGCCACCTGATAGAGCAGGGGCTGGAAAAGATGGTGGTTGGTCTTGTCGACGATAGTCATGCGCACCGGCGCATTGCGCAAACTTCTAGCTACGGCCAGGCCGCCGAAGCCGGCACCGACTATCACCACATGTGGTGTCTTTTTCTCCATGGCGTTCATCCTTGCGGGATTATGTCAGATTGGCAGCGGTCTCGTACAGCGCCGAGCCGCTGCCTTGCCGGGTGCAACATCAGGCGGACTCCAGGTTCGCGCAACGGAGCTCTTCGATCTCGCTAAGCACAGCTGCGACCAGCGTCTCCACCAGTTTTTCGCCCTTTTCGCGGGTTGCCAGGGTAGCATCGCCCCAGACCCCGGTCGGCGAATAGACGCCGCTGCCATCGGGCGAACGAGTGAGCGGACCGCTTCCAGGACGATAGTCCTTGGCTGCCTTGTTCATATCCACCGACTCAGGAGCGATATACAGCATCATGGAAGTCTCGCCTTCATCGGCATGACTGCCGCCCTCCTGGCTTAAAACCTGGCGCTCCACCTCAGACAAGGACAGGGCGAGATTCGTGTAGCGCAGAATCAGCCCCTCAGCGGCAAGCTGCGCGGCAGCCGGCTCCAGCGCCTTGAGCGTAGAGATGCCGGTGTTGATCACGTAAAAACGTCGCGGGCCGAATCTCGCCAGGCTGCGGCAGATATCGACAATCAAGTTTTTCGCCGTCTCCAGCGAAAGCGTGGTCGACCCGGGATATTCGACGAAGGCGGGGTAGTAGTGGTATGCCACCGTCGGCGCCACCACCACCGCGGCTGCGTCAATGACCCTGTCGCGAAGATACTCTGCAATCAGCAAGTCGTTCTTCAGCTTCAAGTGTGGACCATGCTCCTTGGCAGCGGCCCCCAGGGGTATGACTACGACGGCGTCAGCCGTCAAGACCTGTTCGGCCTCGAGCCATGTCAGCTCCTGAAGAAGCACGCCCCGGCGGCCCGTCTCCTTTTCGACCACCATGACCTCTCCTCCTTGTTGCCTAAAGCATACTTTACGCACCTGTAAGGATCCGCTCAGTTGACCCACGGCAAGGTGACCAGGCTGCGCTTCCCGAACACCGCCCGGAATTCAAGGGTACTTGCCCGCGCTGCCGAGAATGTCCGGGACTGCACCCGGTGCCGTAAGGTACGCACAAAAGGCAATCAAGGTCAGGACACCCCCTGCCGCATCGGCAGCGGCAGGGGGTTCCAAAGCTCAGTAGCGATCCAGAAAATGAACCGGTGCCCGTCTCGACTTCCTCATGCGTACACAAAGCAGACATCTCACCCTAGTGACTTGTCGAGGTCCAAAACAATCGGCAGGCGGCAAGTTTAAACGAAATAAAATCCTCGGCGCCTTAGCAGAGTTTGCATCAGTTTCGTGGTTCAATTTGCCGTAAGGTTTGGAGAATGACCGGATCTTCACCAGCGCTTTTCAAGTTCTGCGCACGCCCGTTTCCTTCGATGCATGAGCGACGATTTCCTGAAAGAACCAGACGATGACCGTACAGCCCTGGCTATCCGGTTCGGCGCGCTCTTCTTGCTGATTCTGGTCATTATCGGGCTGGTGTCCTGTACCAACCCTGAAGCAGAAAAGCGCAAGCGCGAGCAACTGCTTTCCAAGTTTTGCACCGGTGTGGCCAAGCATATCTTCGATCGCAACCCCGTGACCGTGCGCGAGTCGATGACCCACCTTTTCAGAGAGGAGCTGACCGAGGCGGTAATCGAGAAGCTTCAGAAAGAAGGCAGCCTTCCTAAGACGGAGCTGGGTATCGTAAAGATCATCACCGAGGCTGAGGAGCAGCGCACCACCAACGCGGTCACCGTCAGCGCTGTTAAGCCATTGGGACCGGTGGAAAAGGACATCGTGCCTTTCCAGGTGACCGGCAAAGTGACGACGAAAACCGAGGGAAAGCCGGATCAGGACAAGCCCTTCTCCATCAAGATCGTATGCAAGCTCAACGAGCAGACGGGAGGATGGCCTCAGGTGGTCGACCTCACCGGATTGACACCACAGACGAAACCAGCCCCCGCCAAAGAGCCGGCCGCTAAAAAGAAAGTCCGCAAACGACGCCTCTAATAAGTAGACTGTCACAAATTCTTAATCAGACCTAGCGCAACCACCTGAGCCACAGATCGCCACTGGAAGCACTCCCGGAAGCCCCCGAAATTGCTTCGATTTTGGGTATGGCTGGAAAGCTCCTCAGGGGGGCGGGCGGCTGGCCAGACAGTTCCTTTCTGAAAACTTAGGTTACAAAGAATAGTCATTCCTTGAGGCGAGGACGGTGCATTGTCTAGGTTTTTCCTTGTTCCACTTTACTTCCATCGGTACGAAGGACCCCTCAGCGCTTTCCGCAGAAACACCACAACCCGCCGGCTCAGCCCGTTCCGTCAGGTCTCAAACGAGACGCGGTGGTTGGTGTCATTCTGCTTGCCTGTGTCATTTGTGCCAGTCAAGCACCGCTGAGTTCGCTCAGCATCCGACTTCACCTCAACCAATGCCGGAGGCTTGATGTTCTCAAGTATCAAGGTAGTAACAGCCGGAGTCCTTGTGGCTCTTCTGGCGATCCTTGCCAGCGGTGCGGTGGTCACTTACCTCAAGAACGACCATCGCCTCGAAATCCAGCTCCTCCAAAACGCGCGCATCGGCGAGGGCAAGGCACGCCCAACCGGACAGGCTACGGCAAGCACGGGCAACATCGCAGGAGCTTCGCCGGCCCCTGTGGTGGCACCCGGTACGGTTTCCTCCGAACAGGTGCTTTCCCTCGGCTATCGGCTCATGTCCGACCAGAACCCCGGGGTGCGGGGCGAGATCGCTGAGACGTTCGCACGCCTTGCTGCCCAACGCAACACCGGTTCGGCCGAGTACGGTCCGCTGGAAGCCCAGATGATCGACCTGCTGCAGTCGGCTTACCATCGAGAAAAAGACCCGGCCGTCCGGCGCAAGATCGTGGCCGGCGTCGCGGCCTTCAATCATCCGCAGGCGGTTGTGCTGATGGAGGCGGCAGCCCAGGACCAGGATCCTTCAGTGCGCCAGGCGGCGCAAGAAGCCCGGCGGTCCAGAGAGGCGAGGCTCAGCCGGTACGGCGCGGCGGACTTCCGCCCGACCGGCTGGAAATAGCCGCTCTCCTGTCATCGCGACCTTGCTGCCCTGAAGGCATCATCAGTCTGCTCTGTGGGCTAGCGTCTTGCGCTCAGCCCGAATAGCATGAGGAACTCGATGAACCAAACCAGACCAACGAAGATCGTCACCGCCGTCCTTGGCGCCGCCCTGCTTCTGGCGGCGGCAGCCTGCTTCCTCTACGGGCGCCTGACCACCGGGGGATCGCATCTGACCACCGGCGGCAGCGCGGACCAGAACCTCCTTGCCTCCAGCTTGACCAGACTCTCGACGGCGGAAAGCTCGCGGGAGCGGCTGCAAGCGGCACGCTGGATCGGCGAAAAGGGCGAAACGGTCAACTCGAACATCATCCAGAGCCTGTCCCAGTCCCTGGCAACCGATGCCGACCCGAGCGTACGGGCGGCGGTGGCCGGCACCTTCGGCAACCTGGCCGAGCGCGGGAATCGCGGACGCGCGACCCCGGGCACGCAGGAACCGATGATGCTCGAGGCTCTGTCGGCAGCCTATGACCGTGAAGCCAACCCCTCGGTACGCCGCTGCATAGTCGAAGCCGCCGGCCAGTTCAACCACCCCGAGGCGGCGACGCTGCTTGCCAAGGCCCTCGTGGATGCCGACCCAGCCGTGCGCGAGGCGGCGCAGGAAGCCAGACTCAAGCGTGAGCGACGCCTGACGGCCGCCGTAAGCGGCTAGATTATCGCGGCATTCTCGTTTCTTCGCCATCGCCGGGCGCCGGACATTGCTCGGGCCGCCCGGTCCCTTAACCCTTCGATCGAAAGGAGAACACGGCTATGCTGTGTCCGAACCACAAAGGGAAAGTCTTTTCCCCGACGCGCGGCCGCTGTGCCAACTGCGGCAATGCAACCACCAACAGCCAGTTCAAGCTGTGCGCAACCTGCAGCGGCACGCTCAAGCAGTGCCAGATCTGCCGTTGCGCCGTCGTCGGCGGTGCCTGCTTCTCGCCGCAACCGGCTCCGCAGGACGACGACGACAATTCGTAAGCAGGTGGTGTACCCGCCCACGCAGTCTCGAGGCTTCGAGCTGGGTCCACCGGAGCGCCAACCAGCGGTGGTCCTCGCTTCAAAGGGCGGGTGTCACCTTCGCTTGCTCGCAACCGCCCGCTGGCGAGCCGGCACAAGGCCAGTTCGCCGGGAAAGGCGCATGGTATGCGCCAGGCACCCAGGGACGCCAGCAGGGTCCCTTCACAGAAGGTTGAACAAGACATGAACAAGTCGCAATCGTCCAACGTCAGCTTCGGGCTCGGGCTGTTCGCGCAAACGCTGGCGCAGAAGCCCGGCGAAAACGTCTTCGTCTCGCCCGCCTCCGTCGAGATCGCGCTGGCCATGACGCTCAACGGCGCCCGCGGCGAGACGCGCAAGGCCATGGCCTCGGTGCTCGGGCTGCCGGCGCGCGCCAGCCTGAAGCAGATCAACGAGGGCAAGGCGGGGCTCATCGCCGCGCTCACCAACCCCGACCCCAAGGTGGAGCTGGCCATCGCCAACGCGCTCTGGGCGCGCAAGGACGTCAGCTTCAAGAAGCCGTTCCTGGATCGCAACGGCAAGTTCTACGGCGCCCAGTGCACCGCGCTGGATTTCGACGACGAGCAGGCGGCGCTGGCGCGCATCAACGGCTGGTGCAGCGAGAAGACCAGGGGCAAGATCCCGACCATCCTCCAGTCGATCCCGCGCGCGGCCATCCTCTACCTGATGAACGCCATCTACTTCAAGGGCGCCTGGACCGTGGAGTTCGACAAGACCGCCACGCGCGAGCGCGACTTCACGCTGCTCTCCGGCGGCACCAGGAAGCACCCGGCCATGTTCCAGTCCGGCAACTACCGCTACCTCGCCGGCGAGGGCTTCCAGGCCGTGAGCCTGCCGTACGGCAGCGGGCGCGTCAGCATGTACATCATCCTGCCGGACAAGGGCACCAGCCTCGCTGCCTTCAACAAGGCGCTCACCCCGGAGAACTGGGCCAGCTGGATGTCGCAGTTCCGCTACACGGAGGGCGACATCGTGCTGCCCAAGTTCAAGCTGGAGTACGAGACCGACCTCATCCCCGTCCTGACCTCGCTCGGCATGGGCATCGCCTTCGACGACGACCTGGCCGACTTCAGCGGCATGTGCGTGCTGCCTGGCGAGAACGTCAAGATCGGGCAGGTGAAGCACAAGACCTACGTCGACGTGAACGAGGAGGGCACCGAGGCCGCCGCCGTCACCTCCATCGGCATGGTGCGCACCACCTCGATCCGGCTCCCGCGGGAGCGCTTCACCATGATCGTCGACCGGCCGTTCGACTGCGCCATCGTGGACAACACCAGCGGCACGCTGCTCTTCCTGGGCGCCATCGTGGAGCCCAAGTAAGCGCTCCTGCACGGCCTCCAGAGGCGGCCACGCCGCCTGCTTCGTCGCTCTGCGACTCCGCATCGCGACAATGCTCCGGCGGCTCTAGAACTCGCCACCTTCGCTCCGCGCGAAGCGGGCGCAATGCCATGCGCCCCGGGCTGCGGTTGCCATTGCCTCGCTGAACTTCGTCCGCGAAGGGTGTGAGCGTTCCGTTATCAGGTCAGGCGCCTGTAGGGGCGCGCCCCGCCGCGCCCTCCTCCAGTACCTTTTTCGACAGAGCGTTGCTGCCAGCAGCCTTGAAGGGACGGGTCAGGCTTGGGTCCTGACCCGCCCCTTCCCCTCAAGGGCCAATAAGCCTTACGCAAAAACCTTGAAAGGGAAACGACCGTGAGACAAGAACCCGCCAGCAGCACCGACTTCGCCTTCCGTCTCTTCTCGCAGGCGACCGCAGAACGACCTTCCGACAACGTCTTCATCTCCCCCACCAGCGTCGAGATCGCCCTGGCCATGACCGTCAACGGCGCCAGGGGGGCCACCAAGAGGGCCATTCTCGGGGCGCTGGGGCTGCCGGAGAACTACAGTCTGCGCAGCCTGAACCAGCGGCAGTCGTCGCTCATGGCGGCGCTGAAGAGCCCGGATCCCAAGGTGGAGCTGGCCATCGCCAATGCCGTCTGGGCGCGGCAGGGCGTCGAGTTCAACAAGGCGTTCCTCAACAAGAACCGCAAGTTCTACGGTGCCCAGGTGGAGGCGCTCGACTTCGCCGACCAGCAGGCGGCGCTGGCCCGCATCAACGGCTGGTGCAGCCAGAACACGCGTGGCAAGATCGAGAAGATCCTGGAGGAGATCGGCGGGGATGCCATCCTCTTCCTCATGAACGCCATCTACTTCAAGGGCGCCTGGGCCGTGGAGTTCAACAAGAGCCTCACGCAGGAGCGCCCGTTCACGCTGCTCTCGGGCGCCACCAAGCAGCATCCGCTCATGCACCAGTCCGGCGAGTACAGCTACCTGCGCGGTGAGGGCTTCCAGGCCGTCAGCCTGCCTTACGGCGGAGGTCGCGTGAGCGCCTATGTCTTCCTGCCGGACAAGTCGGTCGGGCTGCGCTCCTTCCTGGAGAGCCTGGACGCCGCGACCTGGGACAGCTGGATGTCTCGCTTCCGCACCGCCGACGGTGACATCGCGGTGCCGCGCTTCAAGCTGGAGTACGAGACCGACCTCTCTCGGGGCCTGACGTCCATGGGCATGGGCATCGCCTTCGACGACAGCCGCGCCGACTTCGGCGCCATGTGCCCGCGCTCGCGCGTGCGCATCTCGGAGGTCAAGCACAAGACCTACGTGGACGTGAACGAGGAGGGCACGGAAGCCGCCGCCGTCACGTCGGTGGGCTTCGAGTGCCTGTCGGTTTCCATCAAGCAGCGCTTTTCCCTGGTCGTCGACCGGCCATTCCTGTTCGCCATCCGCGACAACGAGACCGGCGCCCCGCTGTTCCTCGGGTCAATCGTGGATCCGAAGTAAGCGCTCCGTCGCTCTGCGACTCCGCATCGCTCCAATGCTCCGGTAGCTCGGAAACTCGCCGCCTTCGCTCCGCGCGGCAAGACGCTCTGCGGCCGATTGCGGCTGCGCCGCCTTGCTCCCTCGCACTGTGGTGCGACTTCGCAATGCGACATATGCTCCGGAGGCGAAGAACCGCCTCCTTGGCTGGCAATCGTTGCCTCGCTGTACCCAGCTCCAATCCTGTCTCCGTCGCCGCCTCCGGCGCGTCAGTCTTTTCCGCGATCATCTGCATAATCAGCAAGGACCAATGTTATGAACTCTTCCAGAGGCACCAAGCAGGCCGCCGGCACGAAGCGGCAGCCTTTGCGCGGCATCGCGCCCGTTGGCATGGATCCTTCCAGGCTCTGTAAGGCGTGCCGGCCACTCCCGCTGGGGAGCGGCTGCCTGCGCCATCCCTGCACGAGCTGCAAGCAAGGGGGCGTGCCGCGCGGGCTCAGGCTGTGCGCCCGTTGCAGCGACGAGCGTGGTGAGTGCCGCCGCTGCCTGCGCCCGCTCACGAGCGGCGAGCCAGACAGCGCCCCCGCGGACCAGATTGCTGCCAAGAGCAGCAGGAAGGCTCCCGCCAGGAAGCCGGCACCCGGCAAGCAGGCGACGTGCAACTCGTGCCTGGCGGTGCCGCTGCCCGTCAAGACGCGTGCCGGGTCGTGCGCCAACTGCTCCGGGTTCACGAGCAGCACGGCAATCACGCTGTGCGACACCTGCCAGCCCGAGCTCAAGCAGTGCAACCGGTGCCGCAAGCCGCTCGCCGCGCCTTCCGGACGCAAGTCCCGCACCAGGTAAGCCGGAGGGCGCCGTCGGCGGCGTTCGACCCTTGCCGACCCTGCCGGTTCTTTATCGCCTGTTCGCATCAACTCACTGCCGACCCGGGCGAGGCGGCATGCCTTGCCCGACTCATCCTGACTGAACCAGCGAGGACAACGACCATGAGTACGCTGCTCCTTCTCACGCTTCTCTACGGGGCGGTCTGGGGTGCCGTCTGGGGCCTGCTCGACGGGCTCATGCAGATCAAGGGCATCCTGACCAACCCCGGCAACCCCCTGACCGGCATCGGGCGCAACCTGTTGGCCGGTCTGGCGGGCTACTTCGTTGCTCTGCTCGCCTTCGGGCCGATGGCATATGGGCTGGTCGGGCTTCTCGTCGCCATCCCGCTCTCGGTCGTACTCGAGAACTACATCAAGAACCGGCACTCCCGCAGCGGCGGCAGGTAAGCCGGTTGCCGCCGGTCATCGTCCCGCGTACGGGCGGGGATAAATTCCGCCCGTGCAACAAGACCTTGCAGCAATCGAGAGCCGACGCCGAGCACCCCATGCGTTTTCGCCAGCTCCGGATTCTGAAAGAAAGGAGTCCGCTATGGTCAAGTTCGACTACGTCAACGTCATCGACGTTGAGGCCACCTGCTACCCCGACGGACAGGACTTCCCCGACGGCGAGGTGCAGGAGATCATCGAGATCGGCATTGCCGTCGTCGATCTCTTCGCCCGGCGGATTGTGTCCAGCGACCAGATCGTGGTCAAGAACACCCTTTCCTCGGTGAGCCCGTTCTGCACGGAACTGACCGGCTGGACGGCCGAAGCGCTTCAGGAAAAGGGCGTCAGCTTCGCCGAGGCCTGCGCGCAGCTTTCCCGAGCGTACAACCCCAGGGACAGGCTGTGGATCTCGCAGGGCAACTTCGACCGGGAGATCTTCGCCAGGGAGTGTGAGCTCCTGGGCGTTGCCTACCCGTTCGGCAGCAACCACATGAACCTGGCTGCGCTGCTGTCCACGCTCACCGGGCGCAAGAGGCAGATCGGGCTGAAGAAGGCCATGCGCCTCTTCAAGCTCGATCCTCTGGGAAAGCAGCACTGCGGCAAGGACGATGCCTACAACCTGGCCAGGGTCTACATCGAGATCCTCAACCGCTCCAGTTTCGCTCTCCGGTAGTTGCTCGCCTTCGTGTCTCCGGCCGGTGCAACCCTCTGATGCTGCCCCGGCCGGAGACTCTCCCCCTGCTTTTTCAAGCGATTGGGTTTACTAGATCATCTCGTACCAGCAAGCGAGAGAGTAAGGTTTCGGCCAGCACCGGTGATGAAACCCGGAAAGTGTCATCCTCTTACGATGGAGCGAGAGCGGTCCTGAGGGAGCACTGCGACCGAAGGAACCATCTCCTTGTGCCGACGCGAGATCCTTCGCGCTGCGTAAGAGGATAACAGTTTCGAGGCCGGTGACCTGTCTTGGCCGAAACCTTACGCGAGAGAAAGAGGCAGCAGGGCTTGCTGTTCCGCTGCCTCTTTCTCACTAGAAACGGGGTTCCGCTTACATCACGCGGCAGGCTGTGGCTCCTCCGGTGCTGGGGCAGGCGGAGGAACCAGGATGGTCTCCAGCTTGGCAATGGCGTTGCGGTTCATCTCCAGGATGGTGAACCTCCAGCCGGCTATCTCCACGCTGTCACCGATCTTGGGGACGCTACCGAGCGCCTCGATGACAGCACCGGCAATGGTAATGCACGAGGCACAGGTGATCTCCGTGCCCAGCGCCTTGTTCACCTCGAGCAGCGTCAGCTCCCCGGACAGATGCCAGCGGTTGTCCGCCAGCTTCTGAACGCCCGGGATGGGCGTGTCGTACTCGTCCCAGATCTCGCCCACCAGCTGCTCCACCAGGTCCTCGAGCGTGATCAGTCCGGCTGTGCCGCCGAACTCGTCAACGACCAGCACCATCTGGATCTTCTTGGTGCGCATGAACTCCAGAAGCGCGCTGGCCGGCAGCGCCTCCGGAACGAAGTGGGCCTGGCGCACGAAGGCCGACAGCCGGAAGTCCTTCCCTGCTACCGTGCCACCTGTGGTCGCAGCCGCCTTCTGCGCGGCGTGCCACCAGTCGAACAGGTCACGCGTGTTGAGGATGCCGATGATGTTGTCGTCGTTGCCCTTGTAGACGGGCAGCTTGCTGTGCTTGGTGCGCGAAACGACGGCCAGCACCTCCGGCAGCGAGAGGCTCTCCGAAATCCTGTCCATCTTCGGGCGCGGGATCATGATCTGCCTGGCGGTGAGCTCCTTGAGTTCGAGCGCGCGCTTGAGCAGATCCGATTCCTGTTTGCCGAGCGTCCCGGCCTTGTTGCTGGCCTCGATCAGGATCTCCAGCTCGTCGGCTGAGTGCACAGCCGGCTCGCCACTCACCTTCGGGATGCCCAGCAACCTGAGGATCAGCGACGCCATGCCGTTCATCACCCAGATGAGCGGCTTGGCAACCAGGCAGAAGAGCCGGAAAGGCACGGCCAGGGTCACCGCCATCCGCTCCGGAACGCGCAGCGCCCAGGATTTCGGGACCTGTTCGCCGATGACCACGTGCAGGATGCTGAGCAGGACGAACGAGACCACAAACCCGAGACCAGCCGGCGGTTGCACTCCGGTCAGCCCGGGGATGAACCCGAGAAGCAGCTTGACGGCTTCCTGGATCGAGTGTTCACCCACCCAACCCAGTGCCAGGCTTGCCAGCGTGATTCCGAGTTGCGCGCCGGCAATGCTGGTGTCGATGTCCTTCTGGAGGTGGTCGATTGTCCGTGCCGACCGTTCGCCGTTTTCCACCATCTCCTTGACGCGGCTGCGTCTCAGAGCGATGAGAGCGAATTCGATGGCCACGAACAGACCATTCAACACCAGGAACAGGACCATTACACCGAGCCATAGAAGCACGGTGGAAGTTGACATACGTGCACTCCTGAGATAGCCGACCGGAGCGGCGCTCCAGCACAGCCGAATTCAGGGCGCCCGAATCGCCGGGGCCCTGTCGGACAAAGCGAACACCGCACCAGTGCGGCATCCGCCACTCTTCGCGATTGAAGCAGAACTGTGTTTGGCCCCGAGACTGCTCGGACTGCAGCCAATACTCTTGTTGTCGCTTTGTTTGATGCCTTTTTGCTTGGGCCGTCGGCGACTTTCCTGAACAAATACAAACGAAGAATCGCTTCCAGCATAGGGAAAGGCTTGATTCGGCTGCAATTCAGCAAGTGCTAATGCAACAAGCTGTTCACCAGCCTGAACCCCCGTGTGCCTTTTGCGCCCTGTCAGTCTCGCTTTCCGAAACCCTCCAACCAGCCTGTTTTTGGGCATTGCGCCGGCGAGCCGGCTAGACCGGCGCGCCGCAGGCGAGTAGATTAAAGTCCACCAATAAATATCACTTCTGCCGCATTTATGGTTAGCGCAACTCATGGAGTGGAGCGATTTTGCTATCCTGTCTTTCGCCCAGTCGCCGAAGCAGGAGCAGCGCATGCAACAGGAAGGGCGGGAATCGATTCTCGTTTATTCGCCGGAATACAACACCGACCTCACCGAATACGGTGTCAACAAGCCATTTGCGCTCGACCGCGGGCAATGCGTGCTCGACGCCCTGGCGAGGGATTGCGGATACCGCGCCGGGTATTTGTCGCCCGCCCCGGTCCCCATCGAAGACCTGCTCCTGGTTCATACGGCGGAATACCTGGAGAGCCTGCATCATCCGGAAGTTTGGCAGGAGCTATTCGAGTTCACGCCCGAGGAATACGATCCCTCCAGAGCCAAAAAACAGCTCAACGAACTGTTCAACGACATAAGGCTCAAATGCGGCGGCACGCTCCTTGCCGCCGAGATTGCCCTTGCGCGCGGGTTGTCCGCCAATCTCGGCGGCGGTTATCATCATGCCTTTCCGGATCGCGGTCGAGGCTTCTGCGCCCTTCACGACATAGCCGTGGCCATACGCTCTCTCATGCAGCGGGGTCGGATCACCAGGGCGCTGGTGGTCGACCTGGACTTTCACCAGGGTGACGGTACCGCCGTGATCTTCCAGGATGACCCGACGGTGTTCACGCTTTCGGTGCATTCGCAGGAAGGCTGGCCGGAAGAAAAGCAGCAGAGCACCTTGGACGTTCCCATCGCCAGCGATGCGGTCCACCTCTATCAGCAGAAGGTAGAGGCTGCGGTGCGTCAGGCGCTGGCGTCCTTCACGCCCGACCTGGTCGTATATGTGGCGGGCAGCGATCCTTACGAGCTCGACGTCTTGCCCGGAACCAGATTCATCAAACTGTCGCTCCGCCAGATGGAAGAGCGGGACAGGTTTGTCATAGACACCTTCGCCGACCGCGGGATTCCGCTGGCCATGGTCTTTGCGGGCGGGTACGGGCCGCACGTCTGGGAAGTCCACTACCGCGCCGTGCGCCATCTCCTGGAGCGAGCCGGAATGCTGACGCCTGCCAGGGAAAGCCAGCTGACATGAGCAAGTCATTCATGGTCTGCCGACCCGCTCCACGCAAAACAACGTAGTGCAGCCGCTTGCGGCGTCAGCCCCGCTTGCGGCGTCGGCCTCGCTTGCGACCTTCCAAACCAACTGTGCCGGCGCCGGCCTATCTACCAGTCACGTATCAATAACCAGGCTCAGGGCTCGTAGCCGATCATTGTCTCCAGCTTGCTCCGGCCCACGTTGGCTATGGTCAAACGAATGAGGGCATCCCGAACCAGGCAGGCTATCGGGTTTTCCCACTGGCTTGCCGCCCCCAGTTGACGAGATGCCCTGACTACTTGATTGGCTCGCGCCATGCGTTTGCTCTCGTAGGAGCGCAGCCCGCCCACGATATCACCGGAGGTGCTGAGCTCCCTGGCCAGCACATAAGCGTCCTCAATGGCAAGACAGGCTCCCTGCCCGTAATTCGGCGTGGTAGGATGCGCCGCATCACCAAGCAATGTCACCCGACCACGCCCCCAGCAGTCGATTGGATCCCGGTCATATATATCGTTTCGGAAGATCCCCCTTTCTTCGGTGGCGTCGATGATCGCCTCCACGGGCTCGCCCCACCCGGCAAAGAGGCTGAGCAGCTCCTTCTTTCGGCCACCCTCCAGATCGCCGCCGCCCTCGGCGGTATTCTTCGTGGCGTACCAGGCAATCCGTCCCTTAGGTAGATTGAGCACTCCAAAACGCCTGCCGGCGCCAAAGTACTCACGCGATACACCGGGCGGCAGCTTCTCGGTCTCGAGCCTGGCGATCCCGCGCCAGCAGGTATAGCCCGCGTACTTCGGGCTGGACTTGGCCAGCAGCTGCTCGCGTATGACCGAGTGGAGCCCGTCGGCGCCCACAATGGCAGCGCCTTGCTCGCGGTGACCGTTGACGAAGCCGGCCGTTACACCTGTGTTGTCCTGGGCAAAACCAGCGCTCCGGTGCTCCAGACGCACCAGGTCGGGATCCAGGCGCGACCCGAGCACGTGCAGCAGCTCCGCGCGGTGTACGCAAATACTGGGCGCCCCCAGCTTCCTGCCCAGATCTCCGACTGGCGCTTCGCCCAAGAGTTTTCCGCTGGCTGTCCTGGCCTCGTGGCGTTCGATGACTGCCCCAATCTCCAGGACGGCATCGCCGATGCCCAGTTTTTGCAGAACCTTGACGGCATTGGTCCAGATCGTCAGCCCAGCGCCGATTTCCCGGAGATGCCCCGACTGCTCGAAAACCACCACCTCGTGCCCGGCCTTGCGCAGCGCGATGGCGGTGGACAGCCCGCCTATGCCACCGCCTATGATGATGATCTTTGCATCCGTAGATGTCACGCTCGCGACTTACCGAAAGCACCTTGTCAAGCAATGGCGTCTGCTCTTCGACGCCATTGCTTGAGAGGCTGCAGCACCTCCAAAACAGTCAATTGGTGAGCTGTTCACCGACCCCTAACTGTGTTCCGCTATTCTTGGGTCTAGCACGCTTCCAGCGGTACAGTCTACTCACGTGTCCGCTCTCAAGCAACCATATCTCTTCTTCGCCTTTCACCGTAGCAACAACAGCCTCAACAAAGAACTGGAAGAATAACGCTCGAATCAATCCCACCTCAATTTCAAGGGCCTTCATATCCGCAAAAACCACTTTCCTTCAACGCGTCCGACACCAAGTCAACTTCGTCTTGAAAGCTCCTTTGTCCTGTGGAACAGGGAACTATGAAACGCACAGCTGCGGTCGTTTCGTCTATCAGGTACGGTTGATCATTAGCCAAGCACAGGCCTGCGTCATTCCTTGTAATCAGGTCGCCGACCTTAAATCGTCCCTGCACGCGAAAGACAGAGTAGCCCCCAAATTTGTTACTCACGATCTCGCAGATCCTGTTCAAGTAATCCGCGTCAGACATCCCCGGGTTTCTCGCGATGAGAGATTCAAAATTCTCTAAGCCGATGTCCTCGGCGCGCATGGCAATAGTGTCTCTGTAGAACAAGTCGTCGAGAGCTCGACACGCAGTTTGTCCTCCTTTGTCAGCGGCAGCAGAAACTCAAACCGGACATATCTTATATGCTTATCACGCTCGTACTTTGTGACGACCGTTTCCTTTTGCGTGAATTCTTCAAGGAACTGTTCCTGTGCGACTCTCGTGAATTTCTTTCTGACCAGATACGAACCATCTGGATTTACTTGCAGGTAGTCGATCCATTTTTTCCCGATCTACGTCCTAGCTGTGCTGTCCTCCCACCCAACGTGCGCGGCTAGGTCGATCGACCAAAATGGCTCGCGATTCCGAGCCCGCTCAAGCAAAAAGGAATAAGCACGTAATGGTTTCTCGTTGCTAGCCATGTT
>DATNRD010000125.1:0-7579 GCA_036703665.1 Candidatus Obscuribacterales bacterium | reverse complement strand
AACTCGTACCGGTCGAAGTCCTCTATCACCTCGGCGACGACCACCTGCAGTTTGTGCAGGACATAGGCGTCCAGCGACGACAACTCCTCGGTCGCAACCCTGTGCCTGGCTGGATCGAAATCGAAGAGATTGCCGAGCATGTATCTTGCCGTGTTGCGCAGTTTCCTGTAGACCTCGGCAAGCTGAGCCAGCATGTTTTTGCCTATGGGGATGTCGTCCGTGTAGTTCACGGAAGCTACCCAGAGCCGCAGAACGTCCGCCCCGTATTGCTTGATGACGTCATCCGGCTCGACTACATTGCCCAGCGACTTGGACATCTTTCTGCCGGTCTCATCGACTACGAAACCGTGCGTGAGAACGGTCTTGTAGGGCGCTCGTCCGTTCACCGCAACGCTGGTCAGCAGAGCCGACTGGAACCATCCGCGGTGCTGATCGCTGCCCTCCAGATACATCTCGCATGGAGTGCCTCCAAGCTCGGGGCGCTCGTCGACGACGGCATCGTGCGTGACCTCCGAGTCGAACCAGACATCCATGATGTCCGTCTCCTTCTCGAATTCGGACCCGCCGCAGCCGTCACATTGAAAGGCCCCCTGGAGGAAGTGATAAGCATCGTGCTCCCACCATGAATCCGAGCCTTGCTGCTCGAACACGCTTGCCACCCGCTCTATGCTCTGGCTGGACATGAGCGGCTTCAGGCAACCCTTGCAGTAGAACACGGGAATGGGAACGCCCCAGGCTCTCTGCCGGCTGATGCACCAGTCCGAACGGTTCTCGACCATGCTGTAGATGCGGTTCCGACCGGAGGCCGGCAGCCACTCGACCGTATCGATAGCCTGAAGCGCCTGCGCCCGGAAACCGTCCACGGAGGCGAACCACTGCTCTGTCGCCCGGTAGATGACCGGCTTCTTGCACCGCCAGCAATGCGGATAGCTGTGAGCATACCGGCAATGGTGCAGGAGCTTGCCCAGTTCCCTCAAGTGATCGACAATGGCCGGGTTCGCTTTGTCATAGCGCATGCCCGCGAACTTGCCGGCTTCCTCCGTGAAAACACCACGGTTATCCAGCGGCGACACCACGCCGAGCTTGTACTTGTTGCCGACCTCGAAGTCCTCGAGTCCGTGCCCGGGAGCAGTATGCACGCAACCAGTGCCGACGTCGTCGGTGACGTGCTCGGCCAGGACGACCAGGCTGGTGCGGTCGATGAACGGGTGCTTCAACTCCAGGCGATCCAGCTCCGTTCCCTTTACGGTTCCCAGCGACTTCGCCTGACCCTCCTCGGGCTTGAGGGTCGTCAGGAAAGACTCTCTAAGAGGCTCGGCCACGACCAGAACCTCGCGGTCTCCGGTGCGCAGGAAGTGATAGGTAAAGTGCGGATGGACCGCGACGCCCAGATTGGCAGGCAGGGTCCAGGGCGTCGTTGTCCAGATTACAAAGGAGACTTCCGCCTCGGGCGGAACAAAAGCCGGCAGCTTGCCCTGGGACTCGGGTCTGAGCGCGAATTTGACAAAAATCGAATCGGAAGAATGCTCGGCATACTCCACCTCAGCCTCGGCAAGCGCTGTCTCACAGTTGGCGCACCAGTATACCGGCTTCAAGCCCTTGTACAGGTAGCCTTTGGCGGCCATCTTGCCGAAGACGCGGATCTGCGTGGCCTCGAATTTGGGATCTAGCGTGATGTAAGGGTGCTCCCAGTCGCCCCAGACTCCCAGGCGCTTGAAGTTCGCCTCCTGACCGGTGAGATTCGCCAGTGCGAACTCCTTGCATTTGCGCCTCAGCTCCAGCGGCGTGAAGGCATGGCGGCCGCCTTTTACGTCCTTGAGCACCGCATTCTCGATCGGCAAGCCGTGACTGTCGTAGCCGGGAACATAGGGAGAATAAAAGCCGTGCTGCGCCTTGTACTTGGTGACGATGTCCTTGAGGATCTTGTTGAGCGCCGTACCGATGTGAATCTTGTTGGAACTGAGATAGGGAGGTCCATCATGCAGAACGAACTTCTCCTTGCCTCGCCGCTGCTCGATGTTCTTCTCGTAGACTTTCCGCTCCTCCCACATGCGCTGGATCTCGACCTCCCGCACGGCGCTGTTGGCGCGCATGGGAAAGTCGGTCTGGGGAAGGTTGACCGGATAGGACTTCTCGTTCATTTATCTTTCAGCGCTCCATGGCACGTCTGTCATGACTCTGCATAGGGTCGGCATCGATGCAAAACAACCAGCGCCCTTGTGCGCTGGCTGCAGACTTCTCGACTTAAGAACCCACGCCAGCCGCCTCAGCAACCAATGTTAATGGTCACCGAAGCTCCCATGCTCTCTTCTATCAGGCGCAGGCTCATAGATTAGCAGACTGGCAGGTCTGGACTCTTCAAGCCTAAGGATAATGGGACCACCAGAGCCCGTCAACGCGGAGCATGCTTGCGTTAACGTTTCATAACGGATGGGCCTTTAGCTATACTGTAGGGGCGCGGCGTGGCGGGGCGGTCTCTTTGAGCGAAGCACTGGCGGCAGCAGGCGCGTGCCGGGTTTCGGAGGGCGGCATGGATCCCCCAGCACTGGAGCGGGCAAGACAAACAGCATTGAGAGCCGCAAAACAAGCGGGTGCGCTGCTGCGCGAACGCCTGGGGAACATCAGAAACATCGATTACAAGGGCGCTTTCAACATCGTAACCGATGTTGACCGAGCCTCCGAGCAACTTATTCTGGAGATCCTGCAGGCTGAGTTCCCCGATTACGGTATCCTGGCCGAGGAGGGAGGCGCCCAGGCAGCCGGTTCCGGCCGGCGCTGGCTGGTCGACCCGCTGGATGGGACGACCAACTATACGCACGCTTATCCTTTCTTTTCCGTCTCTATAGCACTGGAAGAAAACGGGCGCACTCTGTTAGGCGTTGTCTACAACCCCATCGCCGATGAGCTGTTCTGGGCGCAGGCGAGCCGGGGCGCCTGGCTGGGCGAAAAGCAGATTCACGTCTCCAGCATCAACTGCCTGGCCTCCAGTCTGCTGGCTACAGGATTCGCCCCCGGCACAAAGGAGTCCCCAGCTGGCGAGAACCCCATGCGTCAGTTCGCGGCACTCACCGCAACGTCGCACGGGGTCCGCCGCGACGGCTCGGCAGCCCTCGACCTTTGTTTCGTGGCTTGCGGGCGGCTGGACGGATTCTGGGAGATGAAGCTGTCGCCCTGGGATACTGCCGCCGGCAGCCTTATAGTGCAGGAGGCGGGAGGCAGGGTGACCAATCTGGAAGGCGGCGTATTTGAGATGTCCACAGGACACATCCTGGCGACCAACGGCCTCATCCACGACGAGGTCGTCGCAGCCCTCGGCCGAGCCAGGCGTGAAGCGCAAAACCCCCTGGCCGGCGCCGGCAACTTAGAGAAAAGCGAGGAAATCCGGTGACCGAAAAGCTATCTGTCTGTTTCGTCTGGCACATGCACCAGCCGCTCTACAAGGACCGGCTGTCCGGCCAGTACTTGATGCCGTGGGTGAGACTGCACGCCATCAAGGACTACCTGGATATGCCGCTCATTCTGCAGGACTTCCCCAGGATTCAGCAGACGTTCAATCTCGTGCCCTCGCTTATGGAACAGCTAGAAGACTACGGCTGGCACGGAGCCGTAGACGAGCAGCTGCTCCTTACCGTGAAGCCGCACGAAGAGTACACGGCTGCCGACAAGATTTACCTGCTCGGCTCCTCGTTCCACGCCAACGTGGAACGGCAGATCAAACCGCACCAACCTTACTTCGAGCTTTACACCAAGCGCCAGCGCCTGCTGGATCGCGGGCATACCTTCCAATCGATGCTGACGGAATTCTCCAACCAGGAGTACGCGGACATGGCCACCTGGCTGAACCTGGTCTGGTTCGATCCGCTCTGGTTCGCCAAAAACGATGAGCTGCGCAGCTTTGCCGAGCAGAGGAGAGCCTTCCCGGTGGAGCGACGCAGGAGGTTGATCGAAATCGAGCGCGAGCTCATCCGGCAGACGATACCGGTATATCGCCAACTGCAGGAACTGGGGCAAGTTGAGGTGATCACGAGCCCGTATTATCATCCCATCCTGCCCCTTATCATCGACAGCAACGTGGCGCGCCTACCGAGCCCCCACACCAAGCTGCCCAGGCGCCTTTATCTTCACCGGGAGGATGCTCGCCGCCAGGTCGAGACAGGGCTCAATTTTTATCAAGAGATGTTTCACCAACCAGCACGCGGCATGTGGCCGTCGGAGCTGGCTGTCAGTCCGCCCGCGCTGGAGCTCATCGCGCAATGCGGTGTACGGTGGGTCGTTCTGGATGAAGCGCTGCTTCAGCGAACTCTGGATGTCACCATCTATCGCGACGATCACGGCAACCTGAACAGCGCCGAGCTAATCTGCCAGCCTTACAGGCTGCATGTGGGCGACCAGGACATCAACCTGTTTTTCCGCGAAGTGGTGCTCTCCAACGAGATAAGCTTCTCGTACGGCCGGCGAGCCGCACAGGAAGCCGCCAGCGCGCTTTATCTGCGGCTCAAGCACATACAGCAAAGGCTGTTCAACTGGGACCGGGAGGGTGTCGTGGTCGTCGCCCTGGACGGGGAGAATTGCTGGGAGACGTATGAGCAGGACGGCGGTCCGTTCCTGCGCGAACTTTACAGGCGCCTTTCCGAAGACAACACGCTCAAGGTATGCACGGTCTCGGACTACCTGGAGCGCAACCCGCCCACCGCCGAACTCTACAACATACACAGCGGCTCCTGGATTGGCGCGGATTACCACATCTGGATCGGCGACCCGGTCAAGAACAGGGCCTGGGAGCTTCTGTCCGCCACCCGCCAGTTTCTTGTCACGGCTTTACGCGGGCACAGCTATTCTAAGGACGTGCAAGCACAGGCCTGGGAGGAGATTTACACCGCCGAAGGCAGCGACTGGTTCTGGTGGTTCGGTGAGCCCAACAATTCAGCCGACGATCCTGTTTTCGACCGTCAGTTCCGCCTGCGCCTGCAAAATGTTTACAAGCTGCTCGGCCACGACTATCCGCCCGAGCTGGACGTCCCGGTTCCCGAGCAGGTGTTTGCCCCGCAGAAGGCTCACGGCGAGCCGGTTCACAGTTGATCTAAGACTGTCCAGGGAATTAAGGTTGAAGCTCCTCTACCGCGTGGGCGGCGCGCGCACGAACAGCTCCGCCGCCGCATCCTGGCAAACCAGCTTCCAACCTGGCTCTTCCTTCAGGCGGGCTGCCAGGCGGCTGTCCTTCGGAAAGAGAATCCACTCAATCTTGTGCCGTTCGAGAACATCCCTCCATCCGGGGGAAACGGTGCTGACGGTGCCGTATTCAAGGTAGAAGCGCTGGCCATAGAAATCGGCGCGATCGTCTATGAACACGGGAATTCCTGTCTTGTAGCGGATGTACCCGCCCCAGTTATCGAAATTGAAGCCTGCAGTCGGATTCAGGTTGCGCCGGCGCAGACATTCCAGAGTCCCGGTGGGCATGTTCTGAGGGTCGAATCCGGAATTGAGCAGCGGCAGCCCCAGGAGGCTGCCGCCGTTGGCCGCCGCAATGGCCAGAACGAAAACGGCTGCCGCCGGGAGAATATGCATGGTGCAGCGCCGTTCGGTGGCATCAAACTCGCGACCGAGCCTTTGCCATCGCTCGCCCAGCCTGTTCCACCATGCGGCCGGCTCCGCAGCTGCTTCGCCTGCCGGCAAAAGCCTGGCATTGGCCAGCAGCTCCGCCACGACCGGCAGAGCGACCACGACAAAAAGCGGTATGTTTCTTACGGCGGCCAGCCCCAGGGCAGCAAAAGTCACACACGAAATAAACTGGGGCAACGCCGGACGTTTCCTCGAAAGAACGAGCCCCACCGCCAGCAATAAGAGCAGTGCCTCGAAGCAGGTGCTCTGCAGTTGGCCGTGGAAGATCGGCGACTCATATTCAGCAGTCTGCTCCAATACGGCAATACCTTGCAGGTAACGGAATATGTAGGCCAGGAGTCCGGGGCCGTACGGATTGATAAAACTAGCAGCCAGTCCACCGCAACCCGCGGCAATAAGCCATTTTGCGCGCTTGCCGAGCTCGGGCGCGAGGGCAGGAAACAAGAGAAAGCCAAGCGAATCCGATACCAGATAAATTCCAATAAGAACAAACCCGAGAATGAAGGCGGGGTGCAGGTTCGCCCAGAGGATCATGATCAATGCCGATGCCGCCACCAGCCTCGCACCACTGGTGATACCGCGCCTGTGGGACTCCAGCAGCGCGACGAACACGTACACGCCGAAAAGAGTGAATATCTGCGGTCTTGCCAGCCAGTGCAGGGAAGATGCCACCGCACCGACGACCGTCAACATCACCGACAGCAGAAAGTGGCAACCGGCCCTCCTTGAGCGTTCATAGAGAAGCAAGAACAACAGCGAGATTGCCGCGCTCACAGCCAGTGCCAGTCCGTTTAGACCGGTCCACGAAGCGAAAAGGTACATGATCACATCCGCCAGCCACTGATACGCAACCCACGGGGAATCCGGAAAGGTGTACGAGATCAAATCTGTCCTGGGTATGCTCGATGTTTTAACGACATGCTCTCCTGTGACCAGGTGCCATCCCGTCGAACCGTCGCCAAACACGAAGTTCGGCACGCTGAACAGCAAGAAAAACAGAATAATGAGAAAGATGATGTCTCCGGCATCGGGTAGCGGGATCGGACGCTCGGTGCGGTCTGGCTTGCTTGACACTGTGGATCCGGCTACTCCTTGGCGGGTTCCGAAGCAACCTGAGGAGGGTGAGTCCCGCCTGGCCCGGACTCTTCATCCGGCCGCGAGGCAGCCACATAGGAGCCGGGAATGTGCGGGTACATGACCTTACGAGCCGATGAGCGACTGTAGGCGCCCATGAGTGCCCTTACCCACACGCCCAGCACCTCGAGCAGCATCCGGGGAGAGTCGGTGAAGACGTTCACCTTGGAACCTTCGACGTTGTGCCAGTTGATTGCCACTTCGGCTATCTTGTAGCCGCGAAATCTGGCAATCGACAGGACCTCCACATCGAATCCGAATCCGTCAATGAGGCTCACGGAAAAGATATCGCGCGCGACATCCTTCTTGAACAGCTTGAAACCACACTGCGTGTCATATATTCCCCTGAGGAGCAGCGACTGGACGATGAAGTTGAATGTATTGCCGATGTACTTCCGGTAAGCAAGGGCTTCCACAACCGTGTCATCGGCAGGTTTGGCGCGGGAGCCAATCGCTATGTCCGCACCGCCTGTGATGGCCTCCTCGAGACGGACTAGCTCGCTTATCGGTGAGCTGCCATCGGCGTCATCGATAAGCAGATAGTCACCGCGCGCGGCCAGCATTCCAACACGAACCGCGTGCCCCTTGCCCTGATTCGGAGAGTAAGACAGGAGCCTTACACCGTCGTGATGCTTGGCAAAGGTCTCGACGACTGCGACGGTTTGATCGAGGCTGCCGTCATCCACCACTATGATTTCAAAATCCTTCCCCTGTCCGCTCAGATACGCATAGACGGACTCCAGCGTCGCCGGAAGGCGGCGCTCTTCGTTGTAGGCAGGAACGATTACGGACAGGTACGGCATGGGTCAAGTATACGATCTTGCAG
>DATNRD010000124.1:0-5409 GCA_036703665.1 Candidatus Obscuribacterales bacterium | reverse complement strand
CACCGACAACGCCCGCCGCACGTGTACCCGTTAGCATATCTCGCGCCTGGGCATTGTCGCGAAGCTCCTGTTCTGTAGCGCCGAAGACACTTGGCATGAGCGCTCCCAGAGGTCCCCGGGCAATGAAGTGACCCGTTTCATCGACCTCGCCGGCACGCACGTTCAGCTCGCTGACGATATCCATCTTGAGCTCTTCGCCGCGCTCGACCTTATCCAGTAGATGCTGAGCGGCATCGAGCTCCGGTCCCGGCTGCAGGGCGGAAGCAAGAGCCTCGTCGACCTGGCGTTTGAACTCCGGGTCTTCCCGGTAGCGCTTCTGCTCCTCCGGTGTCATGTGGGAGACGGCTTCGACAATTGCCCGCTCGTCGTTGCTGAAGTAGCCGGTGTTGTCGGCGATGGCATCCAGCACCGGGCGTCTTCCCAGCTGCAAAGACTCTTCGTAGCTTTCGGCGGCCGCCTTCTTGTCGAGTATGCTGGTGGCGCGGGCGAGTTCCGCCTCGCTGAGGTATGTTTTGAGGACGCCCTCGATCTCTCCGCGATAGGCAGGATCGTTCTTGAGGCGCTCCCAGTCTTCCTGGCTCATGTTTTCTATGTCGCTCAGGACGTCTTGCATGCCGCTGTCGTATATGCTGCCGGCGTGCTCGGCGAGCCTGGAGACAAGCGATCCACCCGGATTCGCGATCATGTCTTCCCAGCGAGCCAGTTCTGTTGTATTGCCCACGGCCTCCAGCGCTCCGCGAATCTCTCGATAGGTTTCCAGCGCCTTTCTGTCCCCTTCCGAGACACCGGTTTCGTCCGCGCCTGCTGCCGCAAGCTCTTTGCCGCGGAGATAGGCTTGCCGCTCTTCGGCGCTCATGCTGCTGAGCGTCTGCTCAATCGCGACCTCGTTGTCGCCCAGCCACGTATCGGTGCTGTAAATCTTGGTGGCGGTGGAAAGGTGTCCGTCGCGCGCGTAGTCGCGCATGCTCTCGTATATCGTGATCCCGGAGGAAGCGAGCAAATCAAGCGTTTGTCCGGCAGGGCTTTCCATGAAAGCCTGGCGCGCCTCCGGAGAGGCATCGCGAAACGCCTCCTGGAACATGTCCACGGACATGTCGGGCGGGGCGTACATGGAAATCTCCGCCAGCTTTTGGGTATCCTCAGCGGTTCGCTTATCGGTGCCCTTCAGGTAAATCTCCAGTGCTTGTTTGGTGGCATCGGAGAGATTCGGGTCGTCCAGAAGGGCCTCCCGAATGCCGACGCCGTGCTTGGCCCGGTACTCTTCATCCAATCTGGCAATCTGCTCCGAGTTCATTGTCGAGATCGTGTCGCGGATGTCCTTTTCGCAGACAGCGTTCGTCCGCCCCATCACATTCCAATCCGAACGCTCCAGAAGGGCAGCATGAACTCGCTCCGCGTCGGAATAGGTGCCGTCCAACAAGCTCAGAGCCTTTTCTTTATAGGCACCGGACATCTCTGAGCTGAACTGTTCCTCCAGGGTCATGCCGTACTCTTCCTGGTATATGGCGTTTATGGCTGCAATCTCTTCCTTCGTCCGGCCCTCCAGAAGTTTGTAAATTGCGTCCTCATCAGTCCCCAGACCGGCGCAGGCGGTATAAATGCCTTCGGCGACCTTAGTCATTGCGTCCTGGTCTACGGCTGCCACCGGCTGTTCGGGGTGTTCGGCTGGTGCCGCGAAAGACCGCGTGTAAGAGCCAACCCGCGCTGCGCTGCCCATCTCGCCCCTCGGAATGGATGCCCCAGTATCCAGCGGTACAGCGGATTCCATCTCGCCGGCTGGGATGCCGATCGAGGCATCGAGCGGCACGGCCGATTCCATCTCGCCGGCCGGGATGCCGATTGAGGTATCGAGCGGCACGGCCGATTCCATCTCGCCGGCCGGGATGCCGATCGAGGCATCGAGCGGCACGGCCGATTCCATCTCGCCGGCTGGGATGCCGATTGAGGCATCGAGCGGCACGGCCGATTCCATCTCGCCGGCTGGGATGCTGAATTGTGTATCTTCCGTGTCGCAAAGTATCGGTTTCCCGAATTCATCGGTTATCCCGCTGCGCCGCCGCCCCAGTTTTATCTCCTGGGTCATCTTGTTTTGCGCATCGTAAAGCTCTTCCCGACCGGCATTGGCTTCGGAAACCATGGAGTCGTATGAGGTGGGGGTACTGGAGTCGCTGCCTTCGAACGATTCTGCGGATTTATCAACCGACATCGCCGTGATCCTCGATTAATTGCCAATGAGTGATTGGACTACTACCTTTTGATCACCTGAAGCACGACTAAGCAACGTTTTTGGTTCTTCCCAGGCATCCCAAGCCGCATGGCCGTTGATGCCCAGGGGCCAAACCCGAGTCAGTCGCTTCCCCCGTCCGCTCACCCCTATAAACGAATTGGGCGTCAAAAAAGTTCAATCCCGGCGAAAAAATTTTCGCCCGGGTGAATGCCCCATGGAGCGGGCGGTTCCAGCGATTGGCGGTGAACTTCCCCCCAGAATTAAGGTGGCCCGAAACCGACACGACTGCTATTAAAGTACCACTTTAAGGATGGAAATCCTCGCCGCCGGCAGAGTCCAGCACCCGCAAGGGTCCATACAAGGCGGCCATGCCGCCTGTCAACAGTGGTAAGGCTATCTAGCACCGCTTTCGAAGAAGGGGGGTGTTGTCACAGCGTTCAACAACCTCAAAAAATCTTTGAAGTCGTTGGGAAGATGGATCGTAGCCATAGATTATCTGGCGCATGAGTTCGAGGGCCTGCAAACGCTCTTGGGGAGTTTTGGCAAGCCAATATATCTTATCGCTAGACTCGTCAAATAGAGACCCCAGCGAAAAAGCAGTCTTATCCAGTCTGGCGAGGTGAGGCGAATCGTCCATACGTTGTCAATTATAATAGTAGTCTCCTGGCAGCTGGCTCAAGATGCGACAGGCTGTAGATCTCTGGGCAGTCGAACAATGCCAAGACTGCCAAATACGCTCGCATCAAGCAGTTCCGAGAATCTCGCACACGTCAATTGACATAATTGCGCCTGAGCAGCACAGTAGCGGCCCTATAGAAGCCGAAAACAGGGATGGCCATGTTCAATCGCCATCCCTGTTAGGTTGGAGTATTCGAGCTTGTTAGTGGGCCCGGCGGGGAGGATTAGGAGCCGGGCTGTGGCGGCGTCTGCCGGCACGGCGCAGGTGCTCGGCGGCGCGGCGGTCGCCTTCCTCACCGGCACGCTGGGTGGCTTCGTGATCGATCTCGATCGGTGGCGCTGGCACCGGCTGCAGGCGATCGGTGCGCATGGGGGGACGCGCGTCCAGACCTCCGAAGGGATCGGTCATGATCAGGAAGTCAGGGGTTCCTGCTACAGCGCTGCTGCGAGTTTCAGTCCGCTGCTGTCTTCCCATTTCCGCGTATGCTTCCGATGCGAGGTTGAGGCTGGATTCCGTTGTTTCCGTGGTTTGACCGATTCTGCTTTCGGCATTGTCTGTTTCGTATACCATTTTCCTGGATCCTCTCTGTTAGCCTTCCCCTGGCTTAGTAAGGACCCCTCCCGCTTGCTTGATGCAAGGGTAGCGCTGCGGGCAAATGAAATGAATGTGCAATTGCACAGATCCGCGCAGCGCAATTGACCGGGACTTCGGTCCGTCCCCGGTCGAGTGGACGCCACCGGCTTATGGGGACTAATCCGTGCGGATTGCTAACAGCAGCGAGAAACGGGCCGGGCGCACAGTGGCGACGCGCCAATACCGTCCGGAGAGCGATATGCAGGCAGGGCAATTCCTGGGCGCGGCGTCCCGCCTGCTTCGGAGCGGGCAAGATGCCCGCGCACCCGGGAGAAATCCAGTACCGTCGCGCTTCCGAATATGCTTAACGTGATCGTATTGGGCGGCGCCCCTACGCTACCCGTTCCTCATTCGGTTGTGGTGATAATGCTGCTCTGTTGGAAAGTCGTGGCCTCCTGTCGTAGTACGTTTCAAGATCCGCCAGCGCTGAGTGGAAGTTCATTGCTGCGCGTTGGGCTTCGCCTTCCGCCTGGGCTACGACCCGTTCAACCTCGGCGTAAACGCGTACAACTTCCACACGTCGAACCTCCTCGCTTTCGGTAGGGGTCTCCGCTTGTGACTCGTCCGCTGCTCCGGGTCCGGGAGTCGGTTGCGGCAGCGCCGGTGCTTCTACCAATGCCGGTTGCGCTTCTAGCTGCACATGGTGGCCCCGCGGTGGCCCGGCCGCGTCTGACTCTGGTGCCGCGGGACCAGCCTGGTCACCTGGCGTTCCCTCTAGTAGTAAGTTACCGAACTGCGCCGTGACGTCATTGTTGGTATTGCCAGTGGCAGGCCTCTGGACGATTTGCTCTCTAACAACCACCTGTCTGCGGAAGGTATATGCATCTTGAAGCAGGCTGCGGCTGATTAAGAGGCTGTCTCGAGCAGTATTGAGCCGGCCTTCTAAGAAGTCTCTTTCGGATGACATTGCATGCGGTCCTCCTCGCCTTCCCCTGGCGTTTCGAAGAACCCACCCGCTTTGGCTGAATCATAAGTGCCGGATTCGTTGTCATAAATGTTCAATTCCACAGAGTTGTACCTGACAAGAAGCGTATGGCAAGGCGTTTGTCCTGGTATGTGATTCTTTCGGAGATAGTGAAAGACCCATCTCCGGGTCGAAAGCTCGAGCAAGAACCGCGTAGGTGCGCAGCATGGCGGCGTCCCAATGCCGTTCAAATGGCTATCCAGGGCGACGCGCTGGCGTTGTCTCTGGCACTAAGAAGATCGTGCTGCGGGCACTCGACCCGACAATTTGGTTCGACCGAAAGGAGCCAGTCAGCGGCAAAGACACCTTCCGATTGACCGAACGAGGCGAGATCAACGAGGACCTGCAACCGGAGACATGCACTCCGGTGCTAGATTGCTCGAACGGACGACGGAATTTCGGACATAAGGGCATCGACCGCCTGCCGGGCCAAGCGCAGTCCAAAAGCGGCCTCTGAGGGGTTGGACTTGGGCGGCGGGTAGCGACCGTCCACGGCCCAACGGGCAAGTTCATAGGAAGCCCGGAGCTCCGGCATGATGGAAGGTGCCAGGCGAAGACAGCAGGCACCCAGATCAGGCAGTGCATGACTTCTTGGCACCGGCTCATCATGCCACGTAAGAAGGGCCTTCAGCGCCTTCTCTACGGACTGCTGGCAGTGGAAGAGGCACTGGTCGAACATCTCTTGTTGTAGCAGCAGCTCTGCGATGCGTAAGTCGTCGCGGGCTACCCTTATCCAGTCACGAGTGTTCTCGACACGCACCGGATCATATGGGGGCTGAATCGGTTCGCTGACCCGGTGACTGGCGGGTGCGGGCGGCGCGATGAGATGTTTGGCGCTCGGGCAGGCGTATAGGCACCGGCCGTCTCTCATAACCGCGGAAGGAATAGAAGCCTTCAAGTGCAACT